>CAZYZC010000074.1:0-6337 GCA_964650985.1 uncultured Planctomycetia bacterium
ATCGAGCTGTAGTCTTTGGATCCGGGCGTCGCGGACAGGCGGCGGGCGACTTCTTTCTGTATCACTATGAGCGCGGAGTCGATGTTACTCGCGTTTTGAATTATGTATTCGATAATAGGCGTCGTGACATAATACGGCAGGTTTCCCAGGACCTTTACTTTTTCGGAACTCACCATATTCTTAAGATCGAATTTCAGGATGTCGGCGTTATGCAGATGGAGGTTCGGATATTTTTCGAATACGAGCTCCTCGAGTATCCTGAATGCCTTAGGGTCTTTCTCTACCGCGAAGACTTCCGCGCCTGTATCGGCCAGGTCTATTGTGAGGGCCCCGAGCCCCGGGCCTATCTCAAGCACGGTATCGGACTTTGATATCCCGGCTTCGCGGATTATCTTATCCTTGATATTTTTATCGATGAGATAATTTTCACCGAAGCGTTTTAGCGGGGCAAAACTGTATTCTTCGAAGATGTCTTTTAATTCAGTCCTGGTGAGCATGTCAGGAGTGGTGGGCAAGCCGGACGGCCAGCCTGATCGCCTCGACCATGGACGACGGGTCGGCTATACCCTTGCCGGCTATGTCGAAAGCGGTGCCGTGGTCCGGAGAAGTCCTGACGAACGGCAAACCTATCGTCATATTTACTCCGTCCCTGAAATATAGCAATTTGAACGGTATGAGCCCCTGATCATGGTACATGGCTATCACGGCGTCGTACTTCCCCCGCAGGGCATCGGCAAAGACCACGTCCGGAGGAAACGGCCCCAGGACCTTGCCGCAAGTCATAGACGCTTTCTTTATCGCCGGCGATATGATCCCCATCTCCTCTTTTCCGAATATGCCGCCTTCTCCGGCGTGCGGATTTAATCCCGCCACAGCTATCCTCGGTTCTTTTATATGGAAGTGGTCCGAAAGGTAGCGGTGCGTCAGGCGGATGGCGGCGGCGATCTTATCGGCCGTAAGCCTGGCCGGCACGTCCTTAAGCGCGATGTGCCGTGTCACGAGCGTTATCTTCATGCGCTTTCCCACGAACATCATCGCGTAATCTTTGGTGATAGTCTCCCCGGCCAGATACTCGGTATGCCCCTCGAAATCCTTAAAGCCCGCCGCGCGGACATTGGCCTTGTTTATCGGCCCGGTCACCAGACAGTCCGCCTCACCCTTGGCTATGACCGCCAGGGCCCTGTCGAGATATTGTACGGACAGCTTCCCGCAATATCCGCCGGACTTGCGCAGCTTTACCGAAGTCTTCGCGTCGCCTATCACAAAAAAATCGGCAAGCCTCTTAACCTTGGGGCTTGCCAGCGCTTTTTGGATAACCTCGGGGCCTATGCCGGACGGATCGCCCGTTGTTATTATTACTCTGGGCTTACCTGATCTCGATGTATGCATTCTTCTTGAGGTCCTCCACCCAGGCCTTCACCATCCGGTTCATCTTCTCCGTAAAGATCGCTTCCTCCACATCTCTCCTGGCGTCCTTAAGCGGCCTTATCTTGCCCGGACGTTTTTCCTCGACCTTGAATATATGATATCCTATCGCCGTCTGCACCACCCCTGAAACCTCGCCCTCCTTCAGATTGAATATGACGTCCTCAATCTGGGGCATAAGATCCCCGCGTTTTACGTATCCCATGAGGCCGCCCTCCTCGGCGGCCGGGCCCTGCGAATATATCTTGGCCAATCCTCCGAAATCGCACCCCTCTTTGAGCCTTTTCGATATATCCCCGGCCAGATTCGCGGCTTTTGCGGGATTATCTCCGGGGACGATCATTATGTTCCTCACCAGGACCTCTTCCGGCTGCGCGAACCGGTCAATATTATCCCTGTAATAATTCTCGACCTCGACAGGGGTCATGGTCACCCTGGCCCCGACCTTCTGTTCTATGAGGCGCCGCGACGCGGCCTGTTCTTTATAACGGGCCCGCAGTTCCTTTATCGTAAGCTGCTGCGAGGCAAGGGCCGCTTCGAACTCCTCCTTCGTCCCGACCCTGTCCATGGCGGCCTCTATCTTCTCGTCTATATCTTTATCGTCCACGATTATGTTATATTTTTTCGTCTCGGTGTATATAAGCTTGTCCTCTATAAGCTGCTCTATTATCTTCTGGCGGGCCTCGGACGCCCTAAGCAGAAGGGCCTCCCCGTCATACATCGTCTTGTACCTTTCGTATATGGGGGCAAGGAGCCTGTCTATCTCCCGCTGCGTTATCATCTCGTCATTGACTATCACCTCTATCTTGTCTATGACCTCCGCGCAGGATGGATGGCACAAAAGGAAAGCGCCCAGCATGACGATAGAGGCCGCCAGCTTCTTCATTCGACGATACCGCCTTTCGCCTTTTCTTCAGCTTCGAATACCTCAAAGGCCTCTTCATTTATGTTCACGCTGTAGCGGCTCTTCAGGTCACTCACCATTTCGTCGAACAGGATGGCGCGTTTTTTACGGTTGAGCTCACTCTCTATGGCGCGCCTGGCCTCATCATAACTTTCGGCCGCGGATTCCCGTTTGTCCGTAAGCTTTATTATGTGGTAGCCGAACTGCGTATGCAGGACCTCTCCGGTCTGGCCGACCTCAAGCTTGAGGCACGCCTTCTCGAACTCTGGCACGAGCTGGCCGGTCCTAAAGAAGCCTATGTCGCCGCCGCGGGACGCGGTGGCGTCTATCGAATACTTCTTTGCCAGCTCCGCGAAATCACCGCCCTTTACCAGCTCCTCCGCTATCGATCTTGCCTGCGCCTCATCGGCCACAAGTATATGAGAAGCCCTCCACATCTCGGGCTTCTTAAATTCATCCTTATGTTCGTCGTAATACTTCTGTATCTCCCCATCGGACACCTTAGCCTTCTCGTCCACCTGGCTAGCCACAAGCTTGGAGATGAGTATCTTCTTCCTGGCCTCGCTCAATATCTCTTTGACCTCTTTATCCCTGTCGAGACCCTTGCGGAGAGCCTCCTCGTAGAGAAGCTTCTCCATTATCGTCTCGTCCAGGTATCGTTTGAGATTGTTTTTTATGATCCGCTGGTAATAGGCGGGAAGCCGCTCTATGCGGGCCTTGAAGGCGCCGAGCGTTATGGCGCTGTTCGACACCGTGGCGATCACCTTGCCGTCGTCCTTGCGGGCCTTACCGCAACCGTAGACGCCCATGCAAGACGCAAAAACCGCCACAACTATAATAACTCTCACGACTCTCATCATATTGACAATATTATAACACACGTACTGCAAGTCTTCAAGTAACTACACTCGCAATAGTATATACTTTTGCATTGTCGATCCCATCAACACTTTTAGCGTGAATTAAAAGGCCACCCGTCCAGTGGGTTTCGCCTAATTTTGATCTCAAGGGTGTTTATGGTATATGTAGCTATGTGTTCAAACCAGGTGTGAGAGCAGTTGATAGACTGTTTACACACCTGGTTTGGATTTGTTCTTATGGATACGGTTTCGTTTAAGTATTATATCTTAGCTAATTCCTGATCAAAATTTACGGCTCAACCCACGTGGCCGGGTAGCCTTTTTACTTATCAAAAACATTCGCTCGAGCCGAATTGCAAAACTATCTCCTATCTGCTCGCTCCGCTTGAAGGAAAATCAGCCCACCACTAAAGCCGGAGCTTACATCTGGGGTTTTTTTCGAGTTTTCCCGTACCAGGTGCACACACATCTGGTACGGAAAATTGTGGAATGACACAATTACTTCGCAAAAAAAGTAGGGAAAGGACAGCTGTGGTGCTCCCTTCCCTACTTTTTTGGTAGAACTTTATCCTAGTTGTTATAGTTTAAATAATTAGAAGCGAACTTTTAATCCTCCACCAATTAACCAAGAGTCTGCTTTAAGGGTATCTGTTGCGTATGTCTGACCGTTCCAGTTTGCTTTGGCATCAATTTCCGCCATCAGATAGCTTGCTTCAAAATTCAACGCTATATTCTTGGTTACATAGAAGTCAATACCGCCACCGAATTTCATTGCAAAAGCTGTATCAGTTTCAAGACTTAGACCAGCATTTTTAACAATATCACTTTCGGCGAAATCTGGAAATAAAACTCCTATACCAACAAGACCATATGGAGTTAAGGTAAACTTATCCATTTCTATTGGGACTTTGACTATGATATCTCCCAAAAGAGGCACGGCTCGCAATGTTCCAAGTTTAGTATCATTGCTTTCCATGTCGACTTGAGCATATCCTGACTCTATCCCAACAGCAAGGTATTTTAGAATATCATAAGAGAACAAGCCTCCTATATATATTCCTGTCCCAGCCTCATCTTCTGTGGGTATGAGCACTGAGCAATTGACTCCGAGATTTATCTTTTCACCTAAACTTACATCCTCTGCAAAAATACTTCCCGATGAAAACATTACAACCGACATAACAGTCAATACCACTAAACACTTCTTTACCATTTTTGCTCCTTTCTTTTCGTTAATTTTCATCTCTTTATAATTTCATTTTATCTCGCCAACCCCTCCCTTCGATCATCGCCATCGAATAACCAGGAAGGCAAGTCTTCTATATAAAGATATCACCTACTATCGTGGGTGTCAAGAAATAAGTTTTTATGGGAGACTTATAGCGTGGAAAATATAAATATCAGTTTTGGGAAGCGCTTGAAAGCATTACGCAGGAAAAAGAAGCTCACACAGGAGAAGCTGGCGGGTCTTGCTGATTTAGAATACAAATATATTCAGCGACTTGAAGGTAAGAAGCCTTCCTCCCCTACTTTAAATAGCCTTGAAAAACTTGCCAAGGCATTTAATATGAGCATATCTAAGCTTCTGGGTTTCTAGCCTAATTCTCCTGTTCCAACCGTCATAAGCGCAGCGATAGACTTAAAAAGGGGTCAGGCACTTCTTTTTAAAAATTTTTAACAACAGGTGTCTGACCCCTTTTATCTTACTCTTCAAAAACATTCGCTCAAGAAGAATTGCAAAACTACCTCCTATCTGCTCACTCCGCTTGATGGAAAATCAGCGAGCACTTTTGAGATGGGCTGATTTTCCAAAGAAAGCGTCTAGAGAAACTTTTCGGGTGACGCGACCGAGCCTTTTAGGCGCACTAAGCAAAATATGGGATGGGGGTGCCAGCTTCTTTAGGATTGCTACTGAAAAAAGCGACACTGTATAAGGGGTCAGATGTGGAGGCAATCCTTAGCGGGCATACAGATACCCGTTGCTACATACTACCTATTGTAAACCCCATATTTTGCGAAGGAGCACTAAAAGGCGAGGAAGCGGCAGGACCCGAAAAGTTTATTTGGCGCTCTTAAAACTATCGATAGCAGACTTGAGTAGTCGGCAATACATATCGAACCCAACAGCGTTGATGTACCCATGTTGCTCAGTCCCGAGGAGATTGCCGGCGCCGCGGATCTGGAGGTCCTCCATGGCGAGCTTGAAGCCGCTGCCGAGCTCCTGGAACTTCTTTATAGCGGTGAGCCGCCGCTCGGATTCGGAGGACATCACCATATTCTTAGGCACCAGCAGGTACGCGTAGGCCTCGCGCGTAAATCTTCCGACCCGGCCCCGGAGCTGGTAGAGCTCGGAGAGCCCGAAAGCATCCGCCCTGTTTATTATTATGGTGTTGGCGTTCGGTATATCTATTCCCGATTCGATAATGGTCGTCGACACCAGGCAATCTATCGCGCCGTCTATGAACTTTATCATGGTGCTTTCCAGCTCTCTCTCCGGCATCCTGCCGTGCGCCACTACCACTGAAACTCCCGGGACGAGCGCCTTTATCCGTTCGGCGATCTTGCCGATGCCGGCGATCCTGTTATGGACAAAGAAGATCTGACCTCCACGGCGCTTCTCCCTTAATATCGCGTCCCTTATGAGCTCTTCGTCGTAATGGACGACTCTCGTCTCGACCGGGAGCCGCTCCGAGGGAGGCGTATTTATCACCGATATGTCGCGCCCTCCCATTAGCGCAAGATATAATGTCCTCGGTATCGGGGTCGCGGTCAATGTCAATATATCGACATTGAAGCGCATCTTCTTCAGGTGCTCTTTATGCTTTACGCCGAAACGCTGCTCCTCGTCGATTATGAGAAGCCCCAGGTCCTTGAATACCATGTCCCCGGACAGGAGCCGGTGTGTACCTATCACTATATCGACAGATCCGTCGGCGACTCCCTCAAGTATATGGGACTGTTCGGCCCTGTCCTTAAAGCGCGACAACATCTCCACCCTGACCGGAAAATCTTTCATGCGGGAGGAGAAGGTGTTGTAGTGCTGCTCCGCGAGTATGGTGGTGGGGACGAGTATCGCCACCTGTTTATTGCCCATAGCCGCTTTAAAGGCCGCTCTTATGGCAACCTCCGTCTTGCCGTATCCGACATC
>CAZYZC010000075.1:0-6307 GCA_964650985.1 uncultured Planctomycetia bacterium
CTTGTTTATTTTGAGGTTACGGATAAAGAGACCGACCTTGCGGTCTATGCCGATTCTGACCTCAAAAAAATAGCGGGGGCGATCGTATCGCGGCTTCGGCGGGACCTCGAAGCCTATATCGGGGGCCACCTTGAGTTCTTCTCGTCTCTTGAGCCATTGGAGTTAAAGAGCGGCGCGCCCGAGATAGCAAGGACAATGGCTGAGGCGGGCAGAAAAGCCGGCGTGGGGCCGATGGCCGCGGTGGCGGGAGCCTTCTCGGAATTTGTAGGAAGGGAATTGCTTAAATCGTCAAAACAGGTTATCATAGAAAACGGCGGCGACATATTCATGGCCAGCCCCGTTCCGAGGACGATAGGCGTCTATGCCGGCGAGGCCTCGCCCTTTACCGGGCGGCTTGCGGTCAGGATAGAGGGCGCCGAAAACGGCCTCGGAATATGTACTTCGAGCGGCACAGTGAGCCACAGCTTAAGTTTCGGTAAGACGGACGCGGCGCTTGTAATATCAAGTTCGACCGCTCTCGCGGATGCCGCCGCTACCGCGGTCGGGAACGCGGTTAAGTCCAAAGAGGATATCGAAAAAGGCATAGAGACCGCCAGGTCCATAGAAGGCGTGAAGGGCGTATTGATAATCGTCGGAGATAAGATGGGGACGTGGGGAGAGATAAAACTGGTCTGACACGGAGGGCGACATGGTATCAAAAAGAATAGTTCTGACGTTTCCGCATAAGCTGGTTGATGAGCCGATAGTCTTTAAGCTTGTAAAAGACCATGACCTGGAGTTCAACATCCTCCAGGCCAGGATCACTCCCAGGGAAGAGGGCCTGATGGTCCTCGAGCTTAAAGGCAAAAAAGAGGACTATGCCAAGGGTATAAAGTATCTTACGTCCATAGGGGTCAGGATAAAGCCTCTCGACCAGGATGTTAAGAGGGATGAGGACCGCTGTACCCATTGCGGCGCCTGCGTATCGATATGCCCTACGGAAGCGCTTTATGTGGACAAGAAGACGATGAAAGTCATATTCGAGCCTGAGAAGTGCATAGCCTGCGAACTATGCGTAAAGGCCTGCCCTCCGAGAGCCATGATAGTCAAATTCTAAACTTGACTTGCGTCATCATCCGGGGATAAAATGATAAATCGAGCCGAATTCTAACCCATGCGGTTGGGGTTCGGTTATATGGCATAATCATATGAAGAATAATATATACACTATAGGCAAGAAGGACCTCTTCGACCTCTTTTCCAGGCTGTCTTCAGCCTCAAGAGTGATCGTTCCGTACATTAATGGGGACAGGCTGCATTTTGCCGATTTCGATCCCGATAAAGAGGACAGTATCGAGCTTGGGGGGATAAGACAATCGGAGCCGGCGAAGTCTTTCTTCTCAAACGCCCGCGAAAATGTTGCCGGGATAGACAAAGATAAGCCCAGGCCGCTCATACTGGCCGGGGTAAAATCCTGCGACCTTGCCGGTTTTTCGATACAGGATTCGGTATTTTTAGGCGGAGATACGGAGGACCCTATATATGCCGCCAACAGGAAAAACGCGACGATAATATCGGCCGATTGCACCTTCGCGAAAGAGACCTGCTTCTGTCTCGCCATGGAAGGCGCCCCGTACCCTACGGTAAATTTCGATATGAACCTGTCCGTCATGGATAACAGTATACTCGTGGAAGTGGCCACCCCCAAGGGTGAGGCCATAGTCGCCGGATACAGGATGTTCTTCAAGGACGCCGGCACGCGCCATGTTGAGATAAGGGATTCAAACCGCAAGGCTGTATCCGCCGAGGTTAAGGATTTCATAGATAATAGGGGCACGCCGGACGCTTCAAAGATAAAGGGTACCGTCAAGGAGAAGTATAATCTGCAGGAGCTTTGGCAGGACGCGGCCTCTACCTGCGTGGAATGCGGCGCCTGCAACCTGGTCTGCCCTACATGCCACTGTTTCTTATTATCCGACGGAACAAAGGGCGCGCGTCCGATACGTAACCGCACGTGGGACGCGTGCCTTTACAAAAGTTTTGCGCGCGTGGCGGGAGGGGCAAATCCCCGGAAACATCTGTACGAGAGGATGCGCAACCGTTTTGATAAAAAGTTCAATTTCTTCCCGGAGACTATCGGGAAGACGGCCTGTACCGGATGCGGAAGATGCATAGACGCCTGCGCCGGCGATATCGATATAAGAGAGGTCTTAAAGGGGCTCGTTAACGGAAAGTGGTCGAAACCACCTCATGTGTAAACTTATAACTTATAACCGATGAATAATCCGTATAAAAGCATAGAAGCCGAAGTTCTGAATGTCGTGACCGAAACGGCCAATATAAAGACGTTTACGCTCAGACCCAGGGGCGAGATCGGCTTCAGGGCCGGACAGTTCATGGAGGTGAGCCTGCCCGGGATAGGCGAGGCGCCGTTCACCCCGTCGTCAAATCACAATAACAAGGATACGATCGATTTTACGATAATGAGAGCGGGCTCAGTGACGAAGCTTATGCATGAGGCCGGGCCGGGGGATATATTCGGATTGAGAGGCCCATACGGACTCGGATATCCGCTCGACACCTTCAAATCCAAGGAGGTCTTTATAGTCGGCGGCGGCGTGGGGCTTGCCCCTTTAAGGGCGCTTCTGTACGCGCTGTTCAACGAGGTAGACAGCTACAGGAAGATCACGGTCAAATACGGCGCCAGGACCCCGCAGGATATAGTCTATAAAAACGAGATTGATTCCTGGGCCTCAAAGGCAAAAGGCAAACACGTCAGTATTGAAATATCCACCGACGTCGGAGACGATACCTGGAAGGGCAATGTAGGCCTGGTGACGACGATATTGAAGAAGGAATCCCTCGACATAGGAAACAGCGTGGCCATAGTCTGCGGCCCGCCGGTCATGATGAAGTTCGTGACTTTTAAGCTTCTCGACATGGGGTTTGGTGATAAAGAGGTGTATCTTTCGATGGAGAAGAACATGTCCTGCGGAATAGGCAAGTGCGGCCATTGCAGGATCGGCCCCTATTACGCCTGTAAGGACGGCCCGGTATTCACGTACGATAAGATAAAGGGGCTGCCGAACATCTGGGACTAGCGAATTTAAAATTTAAAACTAAAGTGAAAAATTAAAAATTATGAAGCGTCTGTTGATCGATCTCGATATATGCTCCAAATGCGGCGAGTGCGGAATGCTGTGCAGCTACATACAGCATTCGGGGAATAACGGCATATCGAATCTCCGCGAGCTGGCGCATTTCGCCATAATCTGCCGTAAGTGCGAAGACGCCCCCTGTGTGGCCGCCTGCCCCTGGGAGGCCCTGGAGCTGCAGGAATACAACGTCATGAAACGCTATATGATGCGCTGCACCTCGTGCAAGTCGTGTTCCCGGGCATGCCCGTTCGGCACGATATACCCGGAGACCATACCGCTTCTTCTGTCCGGCTGCGACTTCTGCATAGGAAGGGCCAAGGACGGCGACTCTCCCATATGCGTAGAATCGTGCCAGCACGGAGGCATAAAGTACGGCGAGTTCGAAGAGAAGGTGGAGGAGAAGATTTACAGGGTCTCGGAAAACCTTCTGGTCAGGACCTCGCTTAAATGGGAGAGGGTCGAAGAGGCCCCTAAAAAAAGATGAATTTTGCCGGATACCTATTCATGTTCCTTATATTTCCCGGGTTAATTTTCTCCGGGACGGCGGGGCTTATGATAGGATGGGTGGACAGGAAAGTGACGGCGATGCTGCAGTGGAGGGTCGGTCCGCCATGGTACCAGAACTTTTTGGATCTGGCGAAGCTCCTTCTTTATAAGGAGACGCTCATTCCCAAAGGCGTTTCCAGGGGTTACTTTCTCGGGATGCCGCTGTTGGCCTTATCGGCCGCGACGCTGGCTTCGACCATTTTACTTTCGGCCAACGGCGCCGCGAGGGCGGGATTTTTGGGGGACGTGATAGTCGTCATCTATCTTCTGATGATGCCGCCGATAGCCCTGATGCTCGGAGCGTTCGCCTCGGCAAACACGCTTGCTACCGTCGGCGCGTCGCGCGAAATGAAGCTGATGCTCTCTTATGAGCTGCCTTTTCTTATGGCGCTATCCGTGCCGATAGTAAAGTCCGGCTACGCGCTCAGGCTCGGGGATATAATTAATTACCAGGCGGCGAGCGGAGCCGTGATAGGAAGCTGGTCCGGCGCCCTGTCGTTTTTGGCGATGATATTATGCATACAGGCCAAGCTCGGGTTCGTTCCGTTCGATATGCCGGAGGCGGAGACCGAGATCATGGCTGGGGTATATATAGAATATTCCGGAAAGGCGCTGGGGATCTTCAAGCTCGCCAAGGCCATAATGATCTTCGCCGTGCCGGCCTTTATCGTGACGCTGTATTGCGGCGGCATGGGTTCCGGCAGCGCGGCCGATCTGGCCAGAGGGGCGGCGCAGTATATCGCGATCGTCGTCATCATGATACTTATAAAGAACACCAACCCCCGCGTCAGGATAGACCACGCCATGAAATTTTTCTGGGGGCCGGTCTCGGCCCTCGCGGCGGCGTCGGTCATATTGGCGCTATTGGGACATTAAATATGGGACTAAAAGAAACGGTATTATCTAAATCGATATATGTATTTCACCTGTCGAGCGGCAGCTGCAATAACTGCGATATCGAGATACTCGACTGCCTGACCCCGAGGTACGACCTCGAGAGGTTCGGCATAACGCTTGTGGGCAGCATCAGGCACGCCGACGTCCTCCTGTGCACGGGATCGACAAACAGGATGACGGTCCCGATAATAAAGAAGCTCTACGAGGAGATGCCGAAGCCCGGTTTCGTGGTCGCTTTCGGCGCCTGCGGATCCTCGAGGGGGCTATTTAAGGATAGTTATAATACCGGCCAGCCGCTGGACGAGGTGATACCGGTAGACGCGTACATACCGGGATGCCCCCCGAAACCGGAAGCTATAATAGGCGGGCTTGTGAAGCTCATAGGGAAGATAAAAGCGGATACCAAAAGAAAGTAAAAAAGATGAATATAGACGAGGCGCTTAAAAACATAACCGATCACTTCGGCTCGCGGATACTTAAGGTGGCCAGGAAGAGCGCGAAGAAGGCTTACCTGGACATATACCCGAAGGATATCGTCGATATCGTAAGGCACATATTTAAGGATATGGGCTTCAGGTTCAACATAGCCTCGGCGGTCGATGACTTCGACGGGCTGGAAGTGATATACCACTTTTCGTACGACGCGTCGGGTATAGTGGTGTCCGTGCGCGCGCTTCTGAAGGACAAGGGCGATCCGCACATAGATACGGTGACCGGAGTGACCAGGTCCGCGTGGTGGATAGAGCGCGAGATACACGAGCTTTTCGGGATAGAGTTCGACGGAAATTCCGACCTGCGCCCGCTGTTATTGCCGGATGATTGGCCGGCCGGAGTTTATCCATTGAGGAAAAATTTCGTGGTGCCGAAGAGAGATTCGAGGGGAGAATGACAAATACGATACACTATTCACGATCCACGATCCACGCAACTGGATATCGAGGTCCATATGAGCCATAAAGCGCATGTACCGATAGGCCCGTATCACCCGCTCCAGGAGGAGCCGGAGTTCTACAAGCTCGTCGTCGACGGCGAGACGGTAGTGGACGTCGATGTCCGCATAGGGTACAACCATCGCGGCATAGAGAAGATATCCGAGTCGAAGAACTTCGACCAGTCGATATTCATAGTGGAGCGCATATGCGGGATATGTTCATCGTCGCATCCGATAGCGTGCGTGCAGGCGGTAGAGGATATAGCGGATATACCCGTACCGGAGAGGGCATTATATATAAGGACCATAACCCAGGAGCTGGAGCGCATACATTCCCACCTTTTATGGCTTGGGCTTGCCGGACATTTCCTGGGCTACAATACGGTATTCATGTGGGCGTGGAAGTACAGGGAGCTCATATGCGACATAATGGAGACGGTAACGGGTAACCGCCAGAACTACGCTATGCTTAAAGTCGGCGGCGTCAGGCGGGACATAGAGAAAGAGCACGTGCCGTATATATTGTCGAGGCTCGATGAGCTGCTCCCGAAGCTCGACATGCTTAAAGGCGCGGTCTTAGACGATCCTGTTATACACGCCCGCCTTAAAGGGGTGGGGATACTTACCAAAGAGGCCGCCGTCGACTACGCGACCCTCGGGCCGGTGGCCAGGGCTTCGGGCGTCGATATAGATGTCAGGCGCGATCACCCGTACGCGGCCTACGATAAGATAAAATGGAATGTCATAACCCGTGAAGAGGGCGATGTGTTCGCCAAGACTGTGGTGAGGATACTCG
>CAZYZC010000076.1:0-6298 GCA_964650985.1 uncultured Planctomycetia bacterium
CTTAACGGAACTGCCGGAGTAAAAGAGGCAGGCTTACGCCTCATTCTTAGCGGCGCACCTGCGCCCCAAGCTGAAGGCGCGGCGGCGCAGGATGCGTCCGCGAAAGTTCGATCCGGGAGTAGCACGGTTGGCTCGCCGGCCGGAATATTACGTCGTTTAGAAAAGGAAAATCCGGCGGAAAATCCGGAAACCCAGGAGCATAACGACGGTATGCGTCAATTGCCCTCGTCTGCCCTCGTCCCGGCGCCCGCGGAAGCCGTTGTGCCGCCCGAGATTCTGAGTGCCGAGAAGATGCCTTCGTCCGTTTTAAGTGATAATCACGGCAATTCGGTTGCCGGAATAGACGTAGCGATGGCAATTATCGAGAAAGGAGATGGTGTAGCGTATAGCATTTCAAAAAAAGAGATCGAAGTTATTACTCCGACATTGACCGCATTGGCAGAATTCAGAGACCGTTTCAATAAAGAATTCGGAAGCGATATCCTGAATTTTGATATATTAAAATTCAGCGACAATACTAAAAACTACCGCCTGCCGATAGGACTTAAATTTAAAGGCGAGTTGTATGGGGGCGAGGAAATATATATCGAGGGAAACAGTATCAACGGGCCATTCACGGTAAGAGGAACATACCGCGCTGGTCCGTGGTCAATGCCCGAACTTTTGGAGTTGGCGCCGGCAACGGATGTGCCGATAGAAAAGCTGCCGGAAGTTTGCGTTTTGATGGCCAAGGCACTCGTCGCGGCTATCGGTTTGAGCGGCAAAACTGTCGGAAGGCCTCTCGCTACGTCCGGAGATTATGCCGATGCTCTTATGAGCTGGCCGTGGTTGGTTAATAGTGTCCGCAAAGCATCTAAAATAAAACCGGTATGGAACCCTGAAGATGCGACGCTCGGCAGGGTTAATGAAAAAGGCGATATCGTAACGTTGACGCCGGCGGTTTATCTGGAGCTCGAGAGCCGTTATCTCGCCGGGCCGCGTTCCGAAAGAGAAAAGATGTGCCTGGAAGCTGTTTATCGGACGGCTATATTTAGGGATGCGGGCCTTGATAACCTAGATAGTCATTTAGAGTTTATTATGAGCGAAGGATTCCGGGGCGATCAGCCGAGCTTGATAGTCAAAGCATTTTTAAAGAAAGCGCAGGCCGCTTATGGGAGAGCGTGCCGAATTACAGGAGAGCTCTCGGAATATTTAAGGGCTCACGGTATAAGGGATGCAATGTCATCGGATTCCATTTTCGCGGCAATGGCTGAAATTTTTGAAGTAATAAAAGCCGGCGGCAAGGCGCGAGAGGCCATATTTGTAAAAAATATTACGCTTGGCGTAGGAATGTTAAAACGCGGCGACGTTGCCGGCGCCGTGCTTTTATTTAAGGAAGCTATAGGTGATGAAGGCGGCGAAACGGCCGTTACTTCGGCTGAAAAGATCGCCTCGGAACTTGCCGCTCTCGCGCTATCGGAAGAAGGCCGGGAAGAGGCGCCCTCGGGCGTCAAGGTTTCTCAGGTTTGCCTGGAAACCGCGGAAGCGCTGGAGAATTACGGCGTACTGGCAGGGTTCACAAAAGAGATATTGAGGCTCCGCGGCAGTAAGAGCGCCGATGCGAGCTACGGCAAAAGCACAAATTTCCTGGCCGACGGCATGTTCCCCGGTACGGAAGCAAGCGAGACGTTAACATCAGCGGATATCAAGCCTTACAGTCCGCCTGTAAGTACCCCGGAGCCGTCTGCGCCTTACGGTACAACCGACGCGCCTCACGGCGCAGCAACGGACACGGCCAGCGTCTCCGGATACCCGCATTCCGGCGCCGAGCCGCAGCCCGCGCCATCGTCGGGCGTGAAGGCGAGCAAGGCCTCTGTCCTGGCCGCCTGGCGCCGTCAGCAGACGCGCACTATTTTTCTGGAAAGCCCCTTGCCGCTGAGCATACGTCGAGTGGCCGACCTTGTTGGCATTGGTCAAGAAACCATTAAGAGTTATTTAGAACATCCCGATTTACAGGATATCCAAAATAAGGTTGCAAGAGCACGTACCGGCATGAGAGTAGGAACTGCGGAGAGATTGGCTGGTATTGCGTATAACAAATTAAAAACCGTATCGGCAGTGGAGCCGGTCTCTATGGTGCAAGGCGTAGCCTCCGTTACCGACGAGCTTATCGGCAGGCTCTCCGGCCCGGATAGGCAGGCGGAAACGGCAGGCCTTGCCTCGCGGACGACGATATACGATTTTATGACGCATGATTCACTCGAGGTAAGAAAGCCGGAAGATGTGACCTCTTTTAACTATATAGCCGGAAATATAAAAGACGGGAATAGGGTGGTGATGCGTGGAGGTCATCTTGCGATAGTAGAGTTAAAAGAAGGAGAGAGCATATTTACTCCGAGATTGATCGGCTGCTCGGCAATAATCGCCCATGGAAAGAACGCGCTGGGAAAAGATATTTATGCTTTGGCGCACATGCTCCCACAGGTGATACCCGAAGAAGGGCGGGCCATAGCGCACATATTGAAGAAACATTTTACAGGCCCGGTGGAGATATATGTCGATGGCTTCCGCGGGGATGAAGCGCAGCTTATGCGGCTTCTGAATTTAGCGAAGTCGGAGCTTGTCTCGGCAGGGGCCGATCCCGTATTTGATCCGGACAATAATATCTGGCGCGCGAACGGCGAGATCGACGATGTAGTAGTTTCCATGTCCGGCTTCAAAGCGCTTCGTCCCGGAGCAATTCAGGAAAGGAGCTGGCGGATGACGGGCCTCCCTGAGCGCCTGAAGGCCGGGAAGTTGGACCTGCCGGTTCGCATGCCGGCAGTAGATGATGATGCCTCCGGCCCGGGGATTTATGAAGGTATAAAGAACCCGATAGCCGTTGGTGATGCCGCACCGGGGGGCATTGAACGGGTAAAAGATATTGTCAGAGGGCTTAGGTTACAGATATGTATCCTTAACGCTTCGCTTGTAGTTTACATATTAAGGTCGATTGGCGAAAATGCCCGACTCGGCGGGATGTTCCGCGGGGCCGAAGATCAGCCCTTTCAGTATGTTGCTTTTACGGATAAGTGGGGAGAGATAGATATCCGTCCCTATGGCGGAGAAGCCGAAGATTATGAACGGACCGCGGAGGTTGACGAGCGCTATTATGAGAAAGGATTGGCGAGTCTGCGGCAGCTTGGCGTCATTACGAAAATAGATCGCATGTTATCGGACGGCGTATTTTCGGATCTGAACACATCAGCGGCGGCTCATACTGCCAATTATCCCGATCATCCCGCTGTCCCGGAAACCGAAACAGTTTCTACGGGCTTCGCGGACAAAGATAAACTTATTGTGGCCGACGAGCGCATATTCTTCAGGGACTTAAACGACGCGAACGAGATGACCAAAAGCGCCATAGAGAATATCATATCTATCCTCCTCCGCAAGAAGAAGCTCGCGCTGGCGTTCCATGATAAATTAAAAGGCTTTGAATCCGGCAGACTGCAGAATCTTCTTTCAAAGCTCGAGAGGCTAAAAACAGACGAGCAATTCAAGAGGCTGCTGGAAGGGCTCGTGATAATCCCGAGATTTACCTCCGCCGACGATCTGAAAGAGAGCCTCGCCAGGGAAGGCGTGGACGCCGCTGACACGGAACATAATATGGTATTCGCTTTCAGCGAAACCGGGGGTATCGATCCGAAAGACCTGGATTCCAGGATGAAGACCGTCTTTATTAATGAGGGCGAAAAATTCAACGGCTCGCTCCACTATTATCCGTTATTCGAGATGGTAGTCATAACCCTGATCAAGGCAAAACAGAATTACAGCGTTGCCGGGATCAAGGAGATACTGAAGGGGATGGGTATAAGGTTTGAAGAATTAAATATCGACATAGACGCGCTGTCCGATAAGCTCGGGTCCGAAGCCGGGGGGAGAGCGTTCCTGGTATTCAGCCTCATCCCAAACACAGAGCGCATAGATACTAACAGAAATCGGGAGCGTTACGCTCTCATCCTGGAAGCCATAAGCGCCGCCGCATAATCCCATCATAATTTCGCCACGCCGTTGCCTAAACAGCAAATATATGATAATATAGCTATGCTCAGAGACATAGTAATAGACAGGAGAGACGCAATGCTAGACATTAAATTCATACGCGATAACAGGGATCTGGTCAAAGAGGCAATAAAGAACCGGAGTCAGAAGATCGACATCGATGAGTTCCTCGGCCTTGATGAGGAGCGCCGGAAGCTCATGACAGAGGTCGAGGCTCTAAAGAACCAGCGCAATAAGGCAAATGACGAAATATCGGTTATAGTGAAGGCGAAGAAGAACCCAAAAGACATTATTGAGAAAATGAAGGGTGTATCCCAAAAAATAGCCGAATTAGACAAGAAAGTGGAGGAATTACAGCAAAAATTCGATAAAACGATATATCTAATCCCAAATATACCCGATAAATCCCTGCCTGTAGGCGGGCCTGAGAACAACAAGATCGTCAAATCCTGGGGTAAAAAACCGTCTTTTGGCTTTAATCCCAAGAATCACATCGAATTGGCCGAGAAGCTCAATATAATAAGCTCCGGCATAGGCGCCAAGATAACAGGATCGGGCTTCATACTCTATATGGGCCTGGGTGCCAGGCTCGAAAGGGCGCTCATTAACTTCATGCTGGATCTCCATACCAAAAAACACGGCTATACGGAGGTATTCCCGCCGTTTCTGGTGAACAGGCGCAGCATGACCGGTACGGGGCAATTGCCCAAGCTGGAAGAGGATATGTACAGGTTAAGGGAAGAGGACTTGTTCCTCATTCCGACCGCGGAGGTCCCAGTTACAAACATCCACGCGAATGAGACGCTCGATGAGGCGAAGCTGCCGATCCGCTACACGGCTTATTCAGCGTGTTTCAGGCGCGAGGCCGGCTCTTACGGTAAGGAGACAAAGGGTCTGGTACGCGTCCACCAGTTCAACAAAGTGGAGCTCGTGAAGTTCGTTAAGCCTGAAACCTCTTACGACGAGCTCGAGAAGCTCCTGACCGACGCTGAGGAAGTACTGCAGCTTTTAAACCTGCCGTACCGCGTAGTGATGCTGGCCACTGGCGATATATCCTTTGCCGCATCGAAGTGCTACGACATTGAACTCTACGCGCCGGGCGCAGACGCGTACCTCGAGGTATCGAGCTGCTCGTGCTTTACGGACTTTCAGGCGCGCCGCGCCAGCATCAAGTACCGCCCGAAGAGCGGCAAACCCGAATATGTGCATACGCTGAACGGTTCGGGCGTCGCCCTGCCGCGCCTCGTGGTCGCGATACTTGAGAACTACCAGAACGCCGACGGCACGATCACCATTCCGAAAGCGCTCGTCCCGTACATGGACGGAGTAGAGAAAATATCGTAGGGCAGGTTTTAACCTGCCCTGCCATTAGCTACTATGCTAAAGCTCATCATCAAATTCGTCCTCGGCGTCCTTGCGATCCCGGTAGCGATCGGCGTTACGCAGGCGTTCTATGGCAATATCCGCCTCATAGGCGAGCTCGCTTCCAGCCTCAATCTTTTTATCTGGGGCATAGCGGCGTACGTTGTCCTGCATCTCTTGTTCTACAAACCGACCTTCCTTTATGTCCTCGGCCATGAAGCGGTGCACGCAGGCACATCCTGGATGATGGGGGGCAGAATAAAGGATTTCAAGGTATCGAAGGAAGGCGGCGCCGTCACGACGGACAAGACGAACGTCTTGGTCGAGCTATCCCCGTACTTCGTGCCGATATACGCGATAGTGATAGCCGTCATATATTTTGTGGTGGCTTCGTCGTATAACATAAACGGCGGGATATTCGTCTTCCTGATAGGGTTTACGCTGGCGTTCCACATAGTATCGACGATAGAGGTGATGAAGATCCGCCAGCCGGATATAGTGAAGTCCGGCTACATATTTTCGATAATCTTCGTTTACGTTTTGAACATAGTCGTGATATCATTGATATTCAGCCTTCTCTTTCCGTCGTTCAAGGCGAAGGCTTTTTTTCTCGATGCATGGCGCTCATCCGGGCACATGTACGCTGCGATAGTGAGGCAGTTGTTCTTTTAGAAATTTAGATAGATTGTTCCGGCAGCGAAATAAGTAGCTCCGAATTTTAATTATTGTTCCGATGTCTAAGCGCTGCGTAAATTTCTTCGAAATTTACTTGCAGACATCGGAGTGAAAATTTACATGACTCAATAGATTTTAAATTTTCTACGGAGGAGTGGCAGAGTGGTCGATCGCGGCAGCCTTGAAAGCTGTTGTGGGCGCAAGTCCACCGTGGGTTCGAATCCTACCTCCTCCGCCA
>CAZYZC010000077.1:0-6283 GCA_964650985.1 uncultured Planctomycetia bacterium
GCACTCCGCCGCGGGTAGTTATGAGGGCAAACGGCGCGCCTATCAGTATTATGATAAGGCTTATAAAGCAAAACGATATCTTGTAATGAAGGTCCACGAGAAGGGACCTTACTAGCTTCGTCCCCGTTCCCCTGAAATTATTTATGTATCCCCTAAGCTCCCGATAGCTCATATAATCGGCGCGCCATTCGCGGCTGGCGAAGTCCGAGGGCTTTTCTTTGAGCGACATCTCCCTTTCCTCGTAGAATACGGGGTCGCCGAGTATGCGTCCCGCGTTATCTATCTTCCACACTATGACTTTATAGAATTTCCAGGTGCCGCCGGTCCAGACACCCTTCCGGGCGGTTATCTTGGAGATGAGGTTCTCTTTTTTGTCATGCTGGTGGATTATTATGTCATTTAAGACTTTGTTCTCGGTGTCGTAGTTACGGGCGAAGAGTATCCTGTTGTCCGAGCCGTACACGGCTACGGCTTCTATTATCTTCTTCGCCCCGGTATTCTTCTTTTTTTCAAGCTCTTCGCGTCTTATGTAATTTGATATCTTGGAGCTTACAGGGATGACGCGGTCATTGACTACGAATGTGACTATACTTATGAGCACCCCCAAAAGCAGTATCGGCGCAAGTATACGCCAAAGGCTTATGCCGCTGGATTTCATGGCGATTATCTCGTTATTCTTATTTAGATTGGACAGTACATATATTGTGGAAAGAAGAGCCGCCATCGGGGTGACCTGTATGAATATGGTAGGAATGTAGTAGACATAAAAAGCCGCTATAGAAGCCAGGGGTATCCCGAACTTGACTATGTCGTCTATGAAGGAGAAGACGTCTATTATCACGGCCATGACCAGGAAGAGCAGCAGGCACCATATGAACGGCCCGAGAAAGCCCCTGACCATGTATTTATCTATGATCTTCATAATATTACAGGCCCCTCGCCAGGGTGAGGCATCTCACGTCGGCCGCCCCGCGTTTTAATAGCGCTACGGCGCATTCATTCAGGGTGGCCCCGGTAGTCATGACGTCGTCGACTATAAGGATCGTCTGCCCGTTCAGGAGCGCCGCGCCCTTAGCCCTGAAGGCGCCTTTAAGGTTCGAGAGCCTGTCTTCCCTGGAGAGTTCATTCTGATGTTTGGTTGATGCCGTCTTCTCTATGCAATCCGCCATAGGGATTCCGTAGCTGTCCGACAAGTGTTTAGCCAGGACTTTTGACTGGTTAAAACCCCGCTTTATCATCCGATCCGCGCCGATGGGCACGAAAGTTACGGTATCGACCCCTTCGAGTATATCGGGGTTATCATAAAGAAAGTCGGATAAGAGGCCCGCTAAATCGCCGGAGAGAGCCAGCTTGCCCTTGTATTTAAACCGCAGTATGAGCTCCTTAAGCGCTCCCTCGTAAAGGTATGCCGAACAGGCCCTGGAGAATGCCGGTTTACTTCTGAGGCAGTCGTCGCAGGCGCATCCGGCCGTATCGACCGGCCTGCCGCAATGTATGCAGTAAGGCCGTGGGTTTCGTTTTATGAGCCCTATGCAGAAGTCGCAGACAGCGCTCCCGTTTTCCGGATCGAGCGGTTTCCTGCACGAGGCGCAATGCAGCGGGTATACTAAATTCACGATATTTTTTGCCAAAGACGCGAGGGTCATACCGAGTATGATAGCACGCAAAAATCCACATTGTCAATCGCGGCAGCATTTCGCTCGCAGGAGGTGATACCCAAAAGGGCACCGCCATCTGTGAGCGGAGCAAATTCTGTGTCGGGCAATGAAAAAGCCCGGTGATTGCTCACCGGGCTTTTATCGTGGAAACAGACTACAGCTTAACTACGTTGGCAGCCTGCTCGCCTTTGGGGCCTTGTTTGACTTCAAACTCCACTTCCTGGCCCTCCTCCAAAGACTTATAGCCTTCACCCTGTATGGCGGTATGATGTACGAATACATCCTTGCCGTCCTCAGGAGTAATAAACCCATAACCCTTCTGGTTCGAGAACCATTTTACTTTTCCTTTTACCATTACTGTGCTTCCTCCTTTCAAATGAATTGTGGCGATAAAAGGGACGAACCCTTCGACTTCGCTCAGGGTTTTGTCCTGAGCCTGTTGAAGGACAAAAAAAGCCGTAAAGGTTGTTTATTCACCTTTTTACGGCCTACAGAATTATAACCCCCTCAATAACCACGCACAAAATGTACCATACGGCGGGCTTTCTGTCAAGAGTAAATTGCAGATTTGCAGATTCCCAAAAAACGGTTAAAATTCTGTTGACCTTATACCTAAGCTAATATAACATATAGCATAATGTCAAAAAACCACTGGGCCAGGGTTGGCCAAGTCAAGAGGGCGGGGGTCGTTGTACCCCTCTTTTCTATATACTCCAAGGACAGTATAGGCATCGGGGACTTTTCCGACCTGATCCCCCTGGTGGACTGGTGCGCCGGCACGGGCAACTCCATACTGCAGCTTCTTCCGATGAACGAGGTCGGGTCGACTTTGTGCCCTTACGACGCCGTAAGCTCATTCGCCCTCGAACCGGCCTACATATCGTTACGCGCCATACCCATAGCAGGGAATAAGGAAGCGAATAAACTCATCGGCGAGCTAAAGAAGCGTTTCCTCCCCGGCAAGGCCCATGTTGACTACCGGATAAAAGACTCCAAGGTCGAGCTTCTACGCCGCATCTATCTTTTATCTCAAAAGGACCTCGATTCGGAGGATTTCGGCAGATTTAAATCCGAGAACGCCTACTGGCTGGATGACTTCGTTTTATTCAAGGTGCTGAAATCTCGTAACGGCGGCAAGCCATGGTACGAGTGGGATGAGGCTTACAGGGACCGCGACGAGAAGAGCCTCGGATCCTTCGCGGTAACGAATAAGGAAGGCATCGCTTTCGAAAAATGGGTCCAGTGGATAGCCTTCACGCAGTTCTCCCGGGCAAAAGCGCACGCCGGGTCCAGAGGTGTATTCATAAAAGGGGACCTGCCCATACTGATATCGCGCGACTCGGCCGACGTCTGGGCTCATCCGGATTTTTTCAAGCTCGATTTCGCGGCGGGCGCCCCTCCCGATATGTACTGCTCGAAAGGCCAGAGATGGGGCATGCCCACCTATGACTGGGATAAGATATCTTCGGACGGCTATCGTTATCTAAAGGAGAAGCTGATATTTGCCGGTAATTTCTACGACATACTGCGCATAGACCACGTGGTGGGGCTATTCAGGATATGGTCTATACCTTACGGCGATCCGGCGGAGAATGTGGGGATGAATGGCGTCTTTGACCCAAAAGACGAGGCGTTATGGGCAGAACACGGCAGACGGCTATTGTCGGTAATCCTGGAAGCAACCGATATGCTCTTATGCGCCGAAGACCTGGGTATGATACCTAAGGCGTGCCCGGAAGCCCTTAAAGAGATGGCCGTACCGGGTAATGAGGTCCAGAGGTGGGTTAAGGACTGGTCCGGCACGCACGATTTTATAAGGCCGGAAGGATACAGGCAGCTTGCCGTTTCCATGCTGTCCACGCACGATACGACTAACTGGGCCGCCTGGTGGGAGAACGAGGCCGGCACCGTGGATGAGGCTCTTTTTTCCAGGAAGTGTTCCGAGAGAGGTATAGATTACGAAAAGGTAAAAAAAGAACTCTTCGGTCCGGCCCTCTCAGGCCGCGGCAGGCTCAGGTGGCTTACGACAGTAAATTCCGAGAAGGCGCTCATAGGTATACTCGGTAAGCCGCGCCAGGAACTCGCCGATTTTATCGATATGTATCTGAATACATATAAAGAGAAAGAAAAATTATGGGCCTATCTCGGATTTAAAGGCGCCATTAAAGAGAAGTCGTCCCCCGCGCTGGTTGAAAAGGCCCTGAAGGTCACCATGGATTCGGAATCGGTCTTTGCCATAAATATGCTGGTAGATTATCTGTATCTGGGGGATATAATAAAAGGGGATCCTTACCTGTACAGGATAAACAGGCCGGGCACGGTAAGTTCCGATAACTGGTCCCTCACCATTCCCGTCCCCGTCGAAAAACTTCATCAGCTCAAGATCTGTAAAAAAATAAGCGATATAATAAAGTCTTCCGGCAGGGTTTAGGAGCCAGGTATGGCCATGACCAGACATAGATGGGGCACGCGGCTGGGGGTTATAATGGCGGTTGCCGGCTCGGCGGTAGGCCTCGGTAACTTTCTGCGTTTTCCGGTGCAGGCGGCGTCTAACGGCGGCGGCGCGTTTCTCATCCCGTACTTCATATCGCTCTTTCTCATCGGCATGCCGCTTATGTGGGTGGAGTGGACCTTGGGGCGTTACGGCGGCGGTTACGGACACGGCACGGCGCCCGGCATATTCCATACGATGTGGCAGAAGAACCGCTTCATAAAGTATTTCGGCGTCATAGGCATCTTCGGCCCTCTCGTCATATTTATCTATTACACGTATATCGAGTCGTGGACGCTGGCGTACGGCTTCTTCGCCGTCACCGGAAAGTACGCGTCCGTCAATACGGAATCGGCGATGAGCTCATTTTTAGCCGGGTTCCAGGGCGTCGAGAAGAATCAGTATTTCAGGAGCATCGCCCCGGCCTATGGATTCTTCCTTATAACGTTCGCCGCGAATATAGCCGTTATCTATTACGGAATAAAAAAGGGAGTGGAGAAGCTCTGCAAAGTGGCGATGCCGCTTCTTTTTGTATGCGGTATAATACTTGCGGTAAGGGTGCTGTCCTTGGGGGCCCCGGATCCGGCCAGGGCCTCCTGGAATATTTCAAACGGCCTGGGATTCATGTGGAACCCGGACTTCGGAGCGCTGGCAAGCGCCAAGGTATGGCTGGCCGCCGCCGGGCAGGTGCTGTTTACATTGAGCGTGGGAATAGGGGTGATATTGACGTATGCCAGTTATCTTTCAAAGGGCGACGATGTCGTATTGTCCGGATTGACCGCGGTAAGCATGAACGAATTCGCGGAGATCATACTGGGAGGGTGTATAATTATTCCGGCGGCCTTTATATTTTTCGGGCCGGAAAGGATAGCGCTCGTCGCCTCGAGCGGAGCGTTCAACCTGGGGTTCGTTACGATGCCGCTCATATTCCAGAAGGTGTTTATGGGCGCGTTTTTCGGAGCGGCGTGGTTCCTGCTCATGTTCCTTGCGGGCATAACCTCGGCCGTATCGCTTGCGCAGCCCGCGGTCGCGTTCCTCGAGGACGAGTTCAGCATAACGCGGCCGAAAGCCGTGGCCATATTCGGCATCGTGAGTTTTATCCTGTGCCAGCCCGCCATATTTTTTCTGGGTAGGGGCGTCGTGAATGAGCTCGATTTCTGGGGAGGGACTTTTTGTCTTGTGCTCTTCGCCACCGTAGAGGTCATCCTCTTTGCGTGGGTATTCGGCATGAACAGGGCGTGGGAAGAGATACACCGCGGCGCCGATATGCGGGTGCCTTCGGCATACAAGTTCATAATAAAATATGTGACGCCGGTATTTCTGCTGATAATAATGGGGGCGTGGTTCATCCAGGACGGCATACCTACGATATTCATGAAGAACGTGCCCGGGGAGAACAGGCCGTTCATCTTTGCCGCAAGAGCGATCCTCGTAGGGATGTTTGCGGTGCTGGCGCTTTTGGTTAAGATAGCCTGGGCAAAGAAGAGGGCGGGGAAAAAGACATGAGATCATCGGGCTGGATATTTCTCGTGGTATCATGGTCATCGATAATATGCCTGGCCGCATTTTGTTTATACAGGATATTGACCGGGAAGAAGATAAAGTGACGGACAAGACGGATATAAAGAGCCTCTCAAAAAAGAAGCTCGCTCTCGCCCTTAAAGGGCTGGGCGCCGAGGCATACAGGTCGAAGCAGATATTCAAATGGCTTTACGCGAAACTCGCCGGGTCCTTCGACGACATGACCGACATACCCGCCGGCATGAGGGAGATGCTGAAGAAAAATTTCCACTTAACGCGGATGACAAAGCTCGATTCGAAGCGCTCGAAACTCGACGGGACCACCAAGTATCTCTTCAAGCTCGAGGACGGCAATACCATAGAGACGGTCTTTCTGCCAGAGGCTTCGCGCGGCACGATATGCCTCTCTTCACAGGTGGGGTGCAGGCACGGCTGCAGCTTTTGCGCCAGCGCCCCGTTCGGTTTCGTGCGCAACCTTAAGGTTTCCGAGATACTGGATGAGGTCATACATGTGAAGGCCGCGCACCCCGACGAAAGAATAACAAACCTGGTATTTATGGGTATAGGCGAGCCTATGGATAACTATGCCAATGTGCTCGATGCCATAAGGATA
>CAZYZC010000078.1:0-2004 GCA_964650985.1 uncultured Planctomycetia bacterium
TGTTTACGGATTACAGTTCCACCCCGAGAAGAGCCAGGCGGTGGGATTAAAGATATTGAAGAATTTTGTCCGCCTTCGCATTTAACGCTTAGTAGACTGAATGCTTCGGCGGATTGAAATGAGGTTATAATGAGAGTTATTCCGGCAATAGATATCAGGGGTGGTAAGGTTGTACGCCTTTTACAAGGCGACTACGCCAAAGAAACGGTATATTCGGATTCACCGCTCGATTACGCAAAGAAGTGGGACAGGTGCGGTGCCAAGATGATACATATAGTAGATTTGGATGGCGCCCTTGAAGGCAAATTGAAGAACGAAGAGGTGATGCGCAGGATAGCGGCTGAGGTTAATGCCGATATTGAGCTAGGAGGCGGTATACGGGATGAGAAAACAATCGAAAATGTGCTGGCTGCCGGGGTCGATAGGGTAGTCCTCGGTACGAGCGCACTCGACGAGGGTTTTGTAAAACGCATGGGGTGGCGCTTCGGTAAGAAGATAATAGTCGGCATAGACGCCAAGGACGGCATCGTGCGGACGAAGGGATGGATCCAAAATACGCACTTTTCGGCCGTTGATTTCGCGAGGAGGCTGGAGGATACAGGTATAGGCGGCATAATATATACGGACATATCCAGGGACGGCATGCTTGAGGGCCCCAATATTGCGGAGCTCGAGGCCATGCTGAAGGCAACGTCGGTGGGCGTGGTGGCGTCCGGCGGGGTTTCGACGCTCGAGGACATAACGGAGCTGAAGGCCCTGGAGTCGCGCGGACTGGCAGGAGTGATAATAGGCAAGGCGCTTTACGAGGGCAAGATTGACCTCGCCGAAGCGATACAGATATGCTGACAAAACGCATAATACCGTGTCTCGATATAAAGAACGGCCGCGTGGTGAAGGGCGTGAACTTTGTCGACTTGAAAGACGCCGGCGACCCGGTGGAGAACGCCGGGTTTTACGACAGGGAGCTTGCCGACGAGCTCGTATTCCTCGACATCACCGCCAGCCACGAGAAGAGGGATACCACAGTAAAGCTCGTAAAGAGGGTCGCCGACTCGGTATTTCTGCCGTTCACGGTAGGCGGCGGCATAAGGACGATAGCCGACATAAGGAACCTCCTGAATGCCGGCTGCGACAAGGTATCGATAAATACCGCAGCCGTCAAAGACCCTCTATTTGTTAAGAGGGCCGCTTCGCGTTTCGGCAGCCAGTGCATCGTCGTCGCGATCGACGCCAAACGATCCACGATCCACGATCCACGATCCACGCCTCGGGCCCTGCGGGCCGATAGGCCCGGAGGGAAAAAGTGGGAGGTCTTCATAAACGGCGGCCGTACGCCGACGGGCATCGACGCGGTAAAATGGGCCCGCCGGATGGAAGGTTACGGAGCCGGCGAGATACTTTTGACCAGTATGGACTATGACGGCACTAAACGCGGATATGATATAGAGCTTACAAGTAAGATCAGCCGGTCGGTGAAGATACCGGTTATAGCCTCGGGAGGGGCGGGCGTCCCGGAGCATCTTTACCGGGCGCTGACGGAAGGCCGCGCCGACGCCGTGCTGGCAGCCTCGATATTCCACTACAAGGAATACCGGGTTAAGGAAGTAAAAGAATACCTAAAGAAAAGGAAGGTTTTGGTGCGATTATGAAAGAGATAATTTCTAAAATTAAATTTAACGATGAGGGGCTGGTTCCCGCGATAATACAGGATTATAAATCCGGGGCCGTCCTGACGCTCTGTTATATGAATAAGGACGCTCTCGAGAAGACGCTCGAGACCGGGCTCGTATATGTCTTCAGGCGCTCGAAGGGCAGGCTCATGATGAAGGGCGAGACCTCCGGATGCACTCAGGGCTTAAGAAGCGTCTATGTAGATTGCGAAGGCAATTCTGTGCTCTTTAAGATCGCGCAGAATAGGGCCGCCTGCCACACGGGATATTTCACGTGCTACTTCAGGAAGATGACGAAGTCCGGCGGGCTTAAGACGGAAGGCAAGAGGATCTT
>CAZYZC010000078.1:2104-6231 GCA_964650985.1 uncultured Planctomycetia bacterium
CCTTTATCGGCTTACCGCAAGATAGGTTCGGCCGAATATTCATATCTGCTCGAATCAGTGGAGGGCGGTGAAAGAATAGCAAGGTACTCTTTTCTCGGCGGCGACCCTTCGATAATATTCTCCTCGAAGGGCAATAAGGTGACTATCAGGGAAGGAAGGTCTTCCAGGACGTACGTTTCCAAGGATCCTATTGAGGAGTTGAAAAAGCTTCTTTCCAGATACAAGTTCGTTAAGGTCAGAGGCCTTCCCAGATTTTCAGGCGGCCTGGTCGGTTTTCTGGGGTACGATATGGTGAGATTTATTGAGGATATACCGGACGAGAACCCGGATACCCTGGATCTTCCGGATTCGGTATTTATGCTCACCGATACCATACTCATATTCGATCATGTCGACCACAAGATAAAGGTCGTCTCAAACGCCCATGTGAAGAAGGGCGCCGCCGCTTACGCCGAAGCCGTGAGGAAGATAGGGCGTATTATAGCCAGGCTGAAGGATCCGCACCAGGGCAAGGCGCCGGCCCCGAACCACTCACTTCGTTCGGGTTCAGGGCAGGCAGCGCTGGCTATAAGGTCCAATTTTACGAAAGTCGGTTTTGAAGAGGCAGTGATCAAGGCGAAGCGCTACATAAGGGCGGGCGATATAATACAGGTCGTTCTCTCGCAGAGGCTCGAGGCTAAGACGGATTCCGACCCGTTTGAGGTTTACAGGGCGCTGCGATCCATCAATCCCTCTCCTTATATGTACCATCTGAAACTGGGCGACTTCTGTCTGGTGGGGTCATCGCCGGAGATAATGGTAAGGTGCGAGGAGGGCAAGGTAGAGTTAAGGCCAATAGCCGGAACCAGGCCGCGCGGTGTAAGCGAGGAAGAAGATGCGATCCTTGAAAAAGAGCTATTGAATGATCCCAAGGAGAGGGCCGAGCATATAATGCTGGTAGACCTCGGGCGTAACGATATAGGCAAGGTCTGCGATTACAGCACCGTAAAAGTCTCGGAGCTTATGGGGATCGAAAAGTATTCGCATGTTATGCACATAGTAAGTGACGTCTCCGGGCGTCTTAAAAAAGGCTGCGATGCCTTCGACGTCATAAGGGCTACGATACCGGCAGGCACCGTGACCGGCGCGCCGAAAGTCCGCGCGATGGAGATAATCGATGAGCTTGAAAGCACCAGGCGTTCGACATACGCCGGAAGTGTGGGCTATTTCAGCTTCTCCGGAAATCTCGACTGCTGTATAACGATACGAACTATACTGATGAAGAAGGGCAAGGCCTACATACAGGCGGGCGCTGGGATCGTCGCGGATTCCGTGCCGTCGCGCGAATATAAAGAGACGATGAACAAGGCCGGAGCGCTCATAAGAGCTCTCGAGATGGCCGAAGAGGGGCTTTAAGTGATACTCGTAATAGATAACTACGACTCGTTCACATACAATCTCGTCCAGTATCTGGGCGAGCTCGGAGCCGAGCTTCGGGTTTACAGGAACGATAAGATAACCCTGGAAGAGATAAGAAAAATGGCTCCGGCAAAGATACTCATATCGCCCGGCCCGGGCGAGCCTAAGGACGCCGGAATATCGGAAGATGTCATAAGGACTTTCGGGGCGAAGACTCCGATACTGGGCGTCTGTCTGGGCCACCAGGCGATAGGCGAGGTATTTGGCGGCAGGATAGTGAGGGCCAAAAACCTCATGCACGGCAAGACGTCGAAGATATACCATAACGGCAGAGGTTTATTCAAAGGCATAAGGGACCCGTTCGACGCCACGCGTTACCATTCGCTCATAGTGGAAAGGGCGAGCCTGCCGAAGGTTTTACAGATAACGGCCGAGACCAGGGATAAAGAGATAATGGGATTGATCCATCGGGAATATCCCGTATACGGCGTACAATTCCACCCCGAGTCGATATTGACGTCGGAGGGCAAGAAGTTACTGAATAATTTTCTGGAGATATGAGAATTGATTGTTGTAAATCAGCGGTTGACAGGTGGATACTACTAGTGAATACTATGAGTGGATACTAATGAGAGGTGTAATATGAGGTCCAAGCATATAAGTATTACGATTCCGGTAGACTTGAAGGCTCTTCTCGCTGAAGGCTACAGAGAGATGGCCGACGAGGCGCTTAAGATTACGCGCGATTTCGAGACGCTTGACCAAAAAACTTTCAAAAGAGTAGAGAAAAACAAGTAGATGACGTTTAAACGTCATCTATGCTGTGGATAACTTAGTAAATGAATTGTTCCTTTTGCCTTTACGCTTTGAAAGTAAAGGTAAAAGGCCGAACGCGTTGCGAAAAACTTTTTGGGTGACGTGGCGAGACATTGAGGACCGAACAAGCAAAAATGGGATGGGGGTGTCCGCCGCTTAGGATTGCATACTTTAAAAAGCGATAGCTACTCAAGGGGTCTTGCGGGAGGTAATCCTGGCGGACATACAGATACGCGTCTTGATACCACGATATTGTAAACCCCATTTTTGTGCGGAGGACCGAAATGTCGAGCCACGGCAGGACCCGAAAAGTTTATTTAGCGGGGTGATAAAAGAAAGAGGCAAGGGAAATTATGATACGCGAAGCCATAGAGAAGGTAGCCAGGCGTAAAGATTTAGCGGAAAGCGAAATGCGCGGAGCGTTCGAGGAGATCATGTCGGGCCGCGCGACACCCGCGCAGATAGGGTCTTTTATCACAGCGCTAAGGATGAAGGGCGAGACCGTCGAAGAGATAACAGCGGCCGCCCGCGTGATGAGAGAGATGTCGGTGCATATAGACGCCGGCCGCCATATATTGGACACCTGCGGCACCGGAGGTACAGGAACAAATACCTTTAATATATCGACTACGGTGGCTTTTGTGGCCGCGGGATGCGGACTTAAAGTAGCAAAGCACGGCAACCGCGCGGCGTCCAGCGCCTGCGGCTCGGCGGACGTGCTGGAGGCCCTGGGCGTAAAGCTGGATGTGGGGGCCGACATGGTCCAGCGGTGCATACTCGAGATCGGGATAGGATTTTTGTACGCGCCGTCATTCCACGGCGCGATGAAACACGCGCTCTCGCCCCGCAAGGAGATAGGCATAAGGACGATATTCAACATATTGGGGCCGCTGTCCAATCCCGCCAACGCGACAAGCCAGGTGCTCGGGGTATATGATTCGTCGCTTACCGAAGTGATGGCCAGAGTGCTTAAGAACCTGGGGTCGAAACGCGCTTTTGTGGTCTGCGGCATGGATACCCTGGACGAGATAACGATAACCGGCAGGACGAGGGTCTCGGAGCTTAACAGGGGAAGGATAAGAAGCTATTTCATGACCCCGGAGAAATTCGGCATAAAGAGATCGTCCCTGGACGATATAAGAGGCGGCGACGCCAAAGAGAACGCTGAGATCGTGATCTCTGTGCTTAAGGGCGAGCGTTCGCCTAAGAGGGATGTGGTCCTTCTCAATTCCGCGGCGGGTCTGGTCAGCGCCTTCAAGGCAAAAGATATGAAGGCCGGAATAAAGCTTGCAGCGGAATCGATAGATTCCGGGCGCGCAATGGAAAAATTACTCAAACTTATAGAGCTGACTAACGGATGATAATCTCAAGGATAATTGAGGAAAAAAGGCGCGTCATCGAAGAGTCGAAGCGCGTCAAGCCTCAGGACGAGCTCATGCGCGAGGTCAGGAACATCTGTGTGAAGAGTTCGTTCAAAAAGAACATAGCCAGGCCGCATCACATTAACCTGATAGCCGAGATAAAGAAGACCTCACCTTCCAAGGGCATACTGAGGGCCGATTTTAATCCGGTGAAGATAGCGGTGACGTACCAGTCGAACGGAGCCGGCGCCATATCCGTCCTGACCGACGAGCGTTTCTTCGAGGGGAAGCTCGAGTACATAAAGAAGGTTAAGGATTCGGTGTCGCTTCCCGTGCTCCGCAAAGATTTTATAATAGACGAGTACCAGATATACGAGACGGTAGCCTCCGGCGCGGACGCCATGCTCCTCATCGCCGACCTTTTATCGAAGAGCGAGCTGTGCGGCTTCTACGACCTCGCCACTTCGCTCGGCCTCGATGTACTCATAGAAACGCATAAGGAAGAGGATATAGAGAAGGCCCTGGCTACGGAGGGGTCCATAATAGGCATAA
>CAZYZC010000079.1:0-6196 GCA_964650985.1 uncultured Planctomycetia bacterium
TCATATGTTATATTCACACTCCTATGGGCAACTCTTGTTTATGCTCCTGTATGCCACTGGGTATGGGGAGTAGGAGGATGGCTAAGAAATATGGGAGCGCTCGACTTCGCCGGAGGTATGGTCGTACACGTCTCAAGCGGCGTCTCCGCGCTCATCTGTGCCCTGATAATAGGAAAGAGGCGCGGTTACGGAAAAGAGCCGATGCCGCCGCATAATCTTCCGTTAACCATACTGGGAGCGTCCTTATTATGGTTCGGATGGTTTGGGTTCAACGCGGGAAGCGCTCTCGCCGCAAATGGGCTGGCTGTATCAGCATTCGTAGCTACCAATACGGCTGCGGCCGCCGCGGCGCTGACATGGATGTCCATAGAATGGAAGGTAACGGGAAAACCCACCATACTCGGCGGAGCGACCGGCGCGGTGGCAGGACTGGTAGCTATAACTCCGGGGGCCGGCTTTGTTTCACCGCTGTCGGCCATCTGTATAGGCGCGCTTGTAGGAATGGTGTGTTACATGGCCGTTGCCGTGATAAAAATTAAGCTTGCTTACGACGATTCTCTTGACGCTTTCGGAGTACATGGCGTAGGTGGCATATTTGGAGCTTTAGTGACCGGGTTATTCGCCCAAAAAGCCATAAACGCCGGAGGTAATAACGGCCTATTCTTCGGAAACCCCGGCTTGCTCTTTACACAGTTCATAGGCGTAGCTGCGACTATAGCCTATTCCATAACCGTAACATTCATACTTCTCAAAGTTCTTGAGGCAACCATGGGCCTCAGAGTTGACGACGAGGAAGAGGTTGTAGGATTAGATATTACCCAGCATGAGGAGAGCGCGTATACACTGTTAGACTAACAATAAAAAGGAGTACCATATGAAACTGGTCGTAGCAATAATACAGACGCATAAGCTCGAGGACATATTACGCGAGCTGGATGAAAAAGAAGTTCATTTAAGAACGGTATCCAGCGCCCTTGGCTGCGGCAGGCAAAAAGGCAGAACCGAGATTTATAGAGGCAGGAAGGAAACGGGCAACCTTTTAAAGAAGGTAAGGCTGGAGATAGCCGTTAATGATAATTATCTGGAGCCGGCCATATCTGCTATAGTTAAGGGTGCCAAGACCGGCAATATTGGGGACGGCAAGATCTTTGTGATGGACCTCGTGGAGTGCGTACGTATCAGGACCGGAGAACGAGGAAATAAAGCAATAGGGTAGCTTATGATAAGCACGGGAATAAAGAGCCTGGACGAAATAATTACCGGACTGCAGCTTGGGGATAATGTTGTCTGGCAGATCGACTCTATAGAGGAATATCGTTACTTCGTCGACCCATTCATAAAACAGGCCCTCCAGGACAAAAGACGCGTTGTTTATATACGTTTCGCCGACCACGTCCCATTGATAGCAAAAAACAAGAATATAAAGGTCTACGCCCTCGACGCCTCTGCAGGTTTTGAACCTTTTTCAGCGCAGGTGGCCGGCATAATCAAGAGTGAGGGGGATGGCGTATTTTACGTATTCGACTGCCTGTCGGACCTGTTATCGGCGTGGTCCAATGACCTGATGATAGGGAATTTCTTCAAAATAGCCTGTCCTTTCCTTTTCGAGCTGAACACCGTCACATACTTCTCTCTCCTGCGCAATAAGCACTCTTTCAAAACTATAGCCCGTATAAGGGATACGACTCAGCTTCTCATAGACGTTTATCATCACGGTGGAAGATACTATATCCATCCCTTGAAGGTCTGGAACCGCTATTCCCCGACAATGTTCCTGCCGCATATGGAAAAACACGGGAGGCTCGTCCCTATATCATCCAGCGTTGATACGGCAAGGATATTTTCCGAGATCCTCAAGAAGGAAGCCAAGCGGGCCCGACGGTATCTTGATTACTGGGAACGGCTCTTCATGAAGGCCGAGGACATGGAGGAAGACCCTGTCGGATCAAAGGAGCGGGAAAGGATGACCGAGCAGTTGTGCCGCATCATAATCGCGCGCGATGAGAAGATACTGCAGCTTGCGAAGAGATACATAAATTTGCGCGATATACTGGATATCAAGGCCAGAATGATAGGGACCGGATTCATCGGCGGTAAGTCGGTAGGGATGCTCATAGCCCGCTCCATTCTGTCGAAAGACAGGAACCTTGATGCTAAAAAACTGTTCGAGCCTCACGATTCTTTTTATATAGGCTCTGATGTATTCTACGCTTACGTAGCTGAGAACGGCTGGTGGATGGCGCGCATGGAACAAAGAACGAAGGAAGGGTATTTCGAGGTCGCCAGGACGCTGAAGGTAAAACTCCTCTCCGGCACTTTTCCGGAGGAGATAAAAGAACAATTCCGGCAGATGATGGAATACTTCGGCCAGTCCCCGATAATAGTCCGCTCATCCAGCCTCCTGGAAGACAGTTATGGCAACGCCTTTGCCGGAAAATACGAAAGCATATTCCTGGTCAATCAGGGAACGCCTGAGGAGCGCTACGCGAAGTTCGCGGATGCCGTAAGGAGGATCTACGCTTCTACGATGAACGAAGACGCCCTCGCATACCGATTGCAGCGCGGGCTGGATCAGGCGGATGAGCAGATGGCGCTCCTGGTGCAGCGGGTTTCCGGATCTTACCGGGGCGACTATTTCTTCCCGGACGTCGCCGGTGTGGGCATATCGTATAACACCTATGTCTGGAAGAACACCATCAACCCGAAAGCCGGCATGCTTCGCCTTGTGTTAGGCCTAGGCACGAGAGCCGTTAACCGCGTCGAGGGGGACTACCCGAGGATAGTGGCTCTGGACGATCCATTACTTAAGACTCACGCAAATATAAACGATACAAGGCGTTTCTCGCAGCACGATGTGGACGTTTTAAATGTAAAGAATAATATTTTAGAAACGGTGAGTCTAAAGGATCTTATAGAAAAGAAGATCGATGTTAAGCTCGATCTGGTAGCTATAAATGAAGACGGTGCCTGGATAATAACTTTTGATCGTTTGGCCTCAGAGGATAAATTCCGGAATACCATGACCGGCATTTTGAGGACGCTCGAGGCGGCTTACAAGTATCCTGTCGATATCGAATTTACCGTCAATTTCAAAAAAGACGATGAGTTTCAGCTAAATATTCTGCAGTGCCGGCCGGTCCAGACCAAAGGAATGGGTAAGAGAGTAGAGATGCCCTCAAAAACAGGAAAAGACAAGACGCTATTCAGCTCAACAGGTAATTTTCTGGGAGGAAACATTTCACAGGAGATCGGCAGGATAATCTATGTGGATCCGTCGGCATATGCGGCCCTTCCGTCCCAGTCCGAAAAGTACGATATCGCGCGGGCGGTCGGCGAGATCACCAGAAAGGCGGTGGAGGGCCGAAAGACACAGATCATGCTTATGGGGCCGGGCCGATGGGGGACTTCTACGCCTTCTCTTGGCGTACCAGTTTCGTTCGCCGAGATCAGTAATGTGGCCGTTCTTGTAGAAATCGCCTTCGCGAGTGCGAACGCGGTTCCGGAGCTTTCATTCGGGACACACTTCTTTCAGGACCTGGTAGAAACGGGGATATTTTATCTGGCGCTTTTCCCGGACAATACCGATGCTTTTATTAATCGGAAGTTCTTCGGTTCACTGCCGGATACGTTGAAAAAGATAGCTCCTCAATATAAAAAGTACGGGCGGGTAATCAAGGTACTGGATATAAAAAATCCGAAACCAAGGATAGCGGCAGACATAGTGTCTCAAAAACTGATATGTTATCTTCCATGAATAAGGTTACCAATATGAAGGTATTTTTACTTGTATATATGGTTAAGCATTGTGCACGAAGTAGTGCAAAAATAGACAGCTATTGAACGCAGGCGTTCATGATCGTTCCTATGGAAGGATTGATATGGACGCTTTTTTGTTTATCTAAACAAATAGGGAGGGTACGATGGGCGTAAGACATGAGGCTTTATTCAGGATAACGTCGGCGGACTTAAGCGGAAAGAAACCGGCCGGCAAGGTATCCGGATATTATGGCGAAAACACATTTAGCGCGGCAGCCATGGCAAAGTACATATCAAAAGGGGCTTTCGCGGCCTTTAAAAAATGGATGTCTGAAGGCGCTATAATCTCGCGCGAAGAGGCCGACGAGATAGCCGATGCGATGAAGGAATGGGCGATGTCTAAGGGCGCTACGTACTACACGCACTGGTTCCAGCCGATGACCGGCCTTACGGCCGAAAAGCATGACAGCTTCATCTCTATAGTAGCTCCGGGAAAAGTAATTGAAAAGTTTTCCGGCTCAAAGCTCGTACAGGGAGAGCCGGACGCTTCCAGCTTCCCCTCAGGCGGAATAAGATCGACGTTTGAAGCGCGCGGCTATACCGCGTGGGATCCGTCGAGCCCGGCTTTCATAATCGAGTCGGCTCTCGGCAAGACGCTATGTATACCCACGATATTCGTATCCTATCACGGCGAAGCTCTCGACAAGAAGCTGCCGCTACTTCGTTCGGATGAGGCGCTTAACCTTGCCGCTCTCGGGCTATTGAAACTGTTCGGCCACAAGAACGCAAAAAAAGTATTTTCAACCTGCGGAGCGGAACAGGAGTATTTCCTTATAGACAAAAATTATTACAACCTGCGGCAGGATCTCGTCCTAACAGGACGGACCCTTGTAGGCGCGCCTTCACCTAAGGGACAGCAGCTGGAGGATCAATACTTCGGAACTATAAAGGAGAGGGTTATAAACTTCATGTTCGAGGTGGCCGAAGAGGCTTATAAGCTTGGCATACCGGTCATGACCCGACACAATGAAGTCGCCCCTCACCAGTATGAGTTTGCTCCTGTATTTGAGGAATCGAATATTGCCGCCGACCATAACCAGTTATTGATGGAGCTGATGAAGAAGGTCGCGTTGAAACGCGGCATGGTATGCCTGCTGCATGAGAAGCCTTTCGCCGGCATAAACGGAAGCGGCAAACACCTTAACTGGTCGCTCGCGGACAATAACGGCAATAACCTCTTAAACCCCGGAGACACCCCGGAGGATAACCTCCAGTTCCTGGCGGTGCTGGGAGCGGTATTAAGGGCTGTCCACAAACACGCGGATCTGTTACGGGCGAGCGTCGCCATGGCGGGCAACGAACACCGCCTCGGCGCCAATGAAGCCCCTCCGGCCATAATAAGCGTATTTTTGGGAGATCAACTTACGAATATACTGAACATGATCGAAAAAGGCGGTAAGAGCAAAGTATCGAAGCGCGACATTATGGATATGGGCATATCCAGGCTGCCTAAGTTCAACAAGGACTCTACCGACAGGAACAGGACCTCGCCTTTTGCCTTCACAGGGGCAAAGTTCGAATTCCGCGCGGTCGGTTCATCGCAGAACATATCGACGCCTATAGCTGTTGTCAATACGATCATAGCCGAATCTCTGGACTATGTCGCCGATAAGATCAGAAAAGCTTCCGGCGGTAAGGATTTTAATACCGCGGTGATGCGGGTTGTAGCCGAAATAGTAAAAGAGACCAAGGACGTTAGGTTTGAAGGAAATAACTACGCGCCCGAGTGGGTCAAGGAGGCAAAAAAGAGGGGGTTGCCTAACGTAGCGTCGACATGCGAAGCGCTGGAAGCCCTGACGAAGAAGGACAATATAGCGCTCTTCAAGAAATATAAAGTCTTCTCAAAGGCGGAACTCATCGCGCGCTATCATATATGGATCCACACCTATAACACGATCCTCGAGATCGAGGCAAATACCTTGAATGAGATGGTAAACGCCAGCATCATTCCGGCCGGGATCGAATACGAGAAGCTCCTGGCTTCAAACCTGAAGAAGCTGGCGTACCTGAAAAAAGAAGCAAGCCTGAAGATAGACGCCAAGGCTTTCGAAGATCAGAAAGAACACTTAAGCGATGTCGTTTCGAAGATATATTACGTAAGGCACAACACCCAGGAGATGATGAAGCTTATGGAGAAGGCGGAAAAGCTGCATCACGAGGGCAGGTCCAAGATCTATTTTGAGGAGCTCAAGCCGGTGATGGAGCATATACGCAAGCACGCCGACGCGCTTGAATGCGTGGTATCCGACGAGCATTGGGATCTGCCGAAATACCGGGAGATGCTATTCATAAAATAGAGGGCGCGATGATCACTATTGTCATAAAAGAGGACGCGGAGAAGACGATCAAGATCGATACCGGAGCGTGTCGCGGTAAGGAC
>CAZYZC010000080.1:0-6155 GCA_964650985.1 uncultured Planctomycetia bacterium
ATCTTAACAGTGTCTCAAACTTTTACGGCGAGATACTGCGCGTCCGGGAGATCGCAGCAAAAGATAATCCCGGCAAACCCGTATTTCTGGTAGGCGAAAGCCTCGGCGCTTTAGCCTCTTTTTTATTCATAGCCGAACATCCTGAATTATTTAACGGACTTGTATGTATCTCGCCGGCTTTCGCAAGCCGGAAGAAAATCGGTCTTCCGGAAAGCGTAAAAATGATCGCGCTGTCCCGGTGCGATCCGGCCAGGAAAGTGAAATTGCCCTTCGATTCCTCCATGTGTACGCGGGATACGGATTACCGTGAGAAGATGGATAATGACCCCCTTGAATACCGATCGATCTCCTCAGCGCTCGTTTTTGAGATACTTGCGGCCCAGGCCAGAGCCAGGTCCGCATCGAAGAAGATAAAACTCGGCGTGCTTTTTCTGTTATCGGGCGAGGATATGATCGTCGATACCGGGATATCGAAAAAGATATTCAACGGTCTTCCGTCGCAGGACAAGACATTGCGGGAATTTTCGGGAATGTATCACTCGCTTTCCATAGAATTGGGTAAAGAAGCGGTATTCGAAGATCTGTTCAATTGGGTGGAAAAACGGTTGTAGATGACCACGAGAGGGCCTCGTATGAAATATATACTCGCGATAGACCAGGGAACGACAGGAAGCCGCGCCGTTATTTACGATAAGAAGGGAAGAAAAATAGGGAGCGCGTATCAGGAATTTCCCCAGCATTTTCCGAAGCCGGGATGGGTGGAGCACGACCCGCACGACCTCTGGAATAGCGTCAAGGCTTCGATCGACAGGGTTCTGGCGAAAATCCCCGCCGGATCTATAGCGGCGATAGGCATAACAAACCAGCGCGAGACGACGGTCATGTGGGACGCCCGCACGGGAAAGCCCGTCCATAACGCCATAGTCTGGCAGTGCAGGCGCACCGCGGCCAGGTGCGACGGACTGAAGAAGAACAGGCGTACGGCAGAGTTCTTCAGGAAGCGCACGGGTCTTCCGGTCGACGCGTATTTCTCCGCGACAAAGATAGAATGGATCCTAAAGAACGCCCCCGGCGTTATGGCCCGGGCTAAAAGAGGCGAGATCCTCTTCGGAAACACCGATTCGTGGATCCTTTGGAAGCTTACCGGCGGTAAGGTGCACGCGACAGACTATACCAATGCCTCCCGCACGATGTGCTTTAATATCGAGCGGCTGCGGTGGGACGAGGACATATTAAGGCTTCTTAAGATACCCCGCTGTATTTTGCCGGAAGTAAAAAGATCTTCCGGTGTATTCGGTTATACACAGGCCGTCGGACGCCTTCCGGCCGGTATCCCGATATCCGGCGTAGCCGGAGACCAGCAGGCGGCGTTATTCGGCCAGACGTGCTTTGAGCCCGGCACCATGAAGAATACATACGGCACAGGATGTTTTATCCTTTTAAACACCGGAAAGAAGAGGCCCATATCGAAACACGGCCTTATTACGACATTGGGATGCGGCGCGGACGGTAAACCCGTATACGCGCTGGAGGGTTCGATATTCGTAGCGGGAGCAGCAATCCAATGGCTGCGCGATGGTTTAAAACTTTTTAAGCACGCCTCCGAATCCGGCGCCATGGCCGCATCCTTAAAAGATAACGGCGGAGTTTACTTTGTGCCGGCGCTGGTCGGCCTGGGAGCGCCTTACTGGGACCAGCACGCGCGGGGCGCCATATTCGGCATAACCAGAGGTACTCATGCCAGCCATTTGGCGCGGGCGGCCATAGAGGCCATGTGCTACCAGACGAAGGACGTGGTGGACGCGATGCAGAAGGATTCCCGCGTTTCGATAAAAAACCTGAAGGTGGACGGCGGAGCCGTCTCAAACGACCTGTTGTGCCAGTTTCAAGCGGATCTTCTGGGCATAAATGTCGTCAGGCCGAAGATCATCGAGACGACGTCTCTCGGCGCGGCGTACCTGGCGGGGCTCGCGACAGGGTACTGGAAGAACACGGAAGAGATAAAGAGGTGCTGGTCGGCCGGCAAGGTATTCCGCCCCCGGATAGGGGAGAAGACGCGGCGCAAGCTTTACGCCGGATGGCGCGAGGCGGTAGAAAGAACCCTGACCGAATGAATAAATATGACGTTGCGATAATAGGCGGCGGCGTTACAGGAACCGCGATAGCGCGCGAACTCTCGCGCTACAGCTTAAGCGTAGGCTTGTTTGAGAAAGAGGCGGAGCTTGCCTTTGGCGTATCGAAGTCGAACAGCGGCATAATACATCCGGGTACGCAGAATGCCCCGGGCCTTTTAAAGTCGCGGCTATGCGTTCAGGGCAATATTCTGACCAAAAAACTCGCCAAGGAACTCTTTATAGATTTTAAGGAGGTGGGCGAGCTCATAGTCGCGTTCGACAAAGAAGAGGCAGCTCGGCTCCTGCAGATAAAAAAGGACGGCCTGGCGCTTAAGGTCCCGGGTTTACGCCTCGTCGATAAGAAGTGGTTAAAAAAGAACGAGCCAAACCTGTCGGATAAGGCGATAGCCGCTCTCTACGCTCCGACCGCGGGGATCATCAGCCCTTACCGCTGGGTCTATGACTTCGCGGAGAACGCCGCCAGGAACGGCGTCGAGATACATATGGGCCGGAAGGTCGAGGCCATCCTGCCCAAACGGCCTGGTTTCGAGATAGCGGTTTCGGGCGGGACCTTTACGGCGCGTTATATTGTGAACGCTGCCGGCCTTTACGCAGACGAGATATCGAAGATGGCCGGAGCGGACAATTTCAAAATAAGGCCGCGCAAGGGGGAGGCGTTCCTTCTGGATAAGAAGAACGAGCACATGACCAGGCACCTCCTGTTCCCGCTGCCGTCTAAATTGTCAAAGGGGATCCTCGTCACCAGGACGTCCGACGGCAATCCGATGATAGGGCCGACCGCCGAGGACGTCACGGATAAAGAGGATCTGTCGACTACGGAGGCGGGCCTCAAGAAAGCCCTGGAAGGGTCCAGGAAACTCATTCCGTCGATAAATGAGAACAGCATCATCGCGTACTTTGCCGGCTTAAGGCCTGTGGCTGGGGACGATTTTATCATAAGGCACGAGGATTCGGCTCCGGGGCTGGTCAATGTAGCCGGGATACAGTCTCCCGGGCTTACGGCCGCCCCCGCGATCGCCATTATGGTAGCCGGAATATTAAAGGATAACGGGCTCGAGCTAAAAAAGAAGGCGCGTTTTCAGAAGTACCGGAAAAAAGAGGTCCACTTATTCGAGATACCTCTTAAGAAGACGAAAGTCCTGATAAAAAAAGACGCCGGTTTCGGAGATATCGTCTGCAGATGCGAGATGGTATCCGCCAGGGAAGTCCGGGACGCGATATCGCGCGGGGCCAGGACGATGGACGGCCTTAAATTCAGGACGCGCGCTCAGGCAGGCAGGTGCCACGGCAGTTTTTGCACCACGAGGCTCATGAAGATACTTTCCGAGGAGACGGGAGTGCCGCTGGCCGGCATTACGAAGCGGGGCAAAGGCTCGGAGATAGTCAAAAAGGACAGGGTCAGCATTGTAGAGCACCCTTAAGGGTGCTCTACTTGTGTGGATAACTTATGATTAAAAGAGATCTGGTTATAGTAGGCGGAGGGCCGGCAGGAATGGCCGCTGCCGCCGCGGCCCGCGAGAACGGCGTAAAGGACATTCTTCTCATCGAGCGCGACCAGTATCTGGGCGGGATCCTGAACCAGTGCGTGCATACCGGCTTCGGGCTCGGTTATTTCAAGGAGAATCTGACAGGCCCGGAATACGCCGACAGATTTATACGGAAGCTCGGCTCCGCATCCGGAATAGAGGTGAGCCTGCGATCGTTCGCCGTCAACCTGACAAAAGACAGGACGCTTACATACTTAAAACCGGGGAGCCTCAACGCGGTCCGGGCCGGGGCAGTTATAATGGCTACCGGATGCCGTGAGAAGACGCGCGAGATGGTGCATATACCGGGCACGAGGCCGGCCGGAATATTTTCCGCGGGGCTCGCGCAGAAGCTGATAAATATAGAGGGGCTATTGCCGGGTAAAGAGGTAGTGGTGATCGGCTCCGGAGATATAGGCCTCATAATGGCGCGGAGATTCATATTGGAAGGCGCCCGCGTAAAGGCTATAATCGAAATAGAAGCCAGCTCAAGAGGACTCGCGCGCAACATGGTCCAGTGCGTAGAGGATTTTGATATACCGGTCTACTTTAACCACAGGGTTATTAAGATTTATGGAAAAGACAGGGTTGAAAAGGTGGGCGTGGCCAAAGTGGACGGCGGCATGAACGAGATCGCCGGCACGGGATTTGATATACCCTGCGATACGGTCCTGATGTCGGTTGGCCTCATTCCCGAAAACGAACTGATAGAGATGGCCGGGGCCGAGATAGACAAGAAGACGAACTCTCCGGTCTCAGACGGGGCAAATAAGACATCGATACCCGGCGTCTTCGTGTGCGGGAATTCCTTCAAGGTATATGATCTCGTCGATTCCGTCACCGCCGACAGCGAATTGGCGGGTAAGATGGCGGCAGAATATGTCCGCCTTCGCATTCAATGAGCGATAGGCGGAATGCTTCGGCGGATAACCCGCCGAAGTACTGTGTCGCTTGACAGTTGATTACGAAGGCGGGTTTTATGAGGAGCGGTAGATGCTGAAGAATATGGTATGCATAGAATGCCCGAAGGGCTGCGTCCTTGCAGTCGATATCGAGCACGGCAAGGTCGTAAAAGTGCAGGGAGCCAAATGTCCTAAAGGCGCCGCCTATGCCGTAATGGAAGTCCAGGAGCCTATGAGGATATTGACCGCGACGATCGTTTCTGAAGGATTGCCGTTAAAACTGGTACCGGTACGCACGAATAAACCCATCCCCAAGAAAGATATTTTAAGGGCGATGGGAGAGATTAAAAAAATAAAACTGAAATCTTCCGTCAAAGTCGGGGGTGTTATTATTAAAGACCTTCTCGGGCTCGGGGTAAAAGTGGTCGCCACCCGTGAGGCGGTAATATAAATGCGGCGAAGAATAAAAGAAGAGACGATCCTGTTTATGAGCGTAGTAAAGTGGTTATTTCTGGCCACGATCGTAGGTATTTTAGTCGGTCTATCCACAACCTTCTTTTTAAAATTATTGAACTGGAGCACCGGCATCGGAACACAGTATAAATATTATTACTTCCTGATGCCGTCATTTATCGCGGGAATAGTAAGTTACCATGTTTCGTCCGCTCTCGGAATAACGTATTTTCACCAGCCGATAAAACTCACCCCGGTCTTTAGCGAATGGTTCTTCCTTAAAGTTGTCCTTTCAGGCGTATTCTTCGGATTATGCTCGGTCTTTCTCATAGAGATGCTCAGGGGTTTTACAAAATTATCGCAAAGGATCCGTATATGGGAGCCCCTGAAGGGCATTATAGGGGGATCGTTCCTTATAGTATTGACAATCATATTCTCAAGGCAGTATCTGGGGCTGGGCCTTGACGCCATTCAATCATCTCTCGACGGCACAAAGACCGTCTGGTACGCGTTTATACTGAAGACCGTCTTTACGAGCACGACGCTCAGTTTTGGGGGCAGCGGAGGCATCGTTACCCCGATCTTCTTCATCGGGTCGAGCGCGGGCATATTATTCGCGTCTGTTTTCGGGTTGAACGTGGCCACTTTTGCGGCGATCGGCATGGTGAGCGTCCTTGCCGGAGCCGCCAATACCCCCATCGCGGCCAGCATCATGGCGACGGAATTATTCGGGACGGGGATAGCGCCATACGCTACTATCGCGTGCATAGTGAGCTTCCTTATCACCGGCCATAGAAGCGTATATCCTTCCCAGATCCTTTCCATGCGAAAGTCCGAATCGATAAATGTCGATACCGGCAAAGAGATGCAGGATATATTCGCCGAAGCCAAGCCGCGGGGAAGAAGCCTTACGGGGGTGATCCTTAAAATTATTAAAATAATCCGTGACTCAAAATAAGTGTTATAATAAATCACAAAGGAAGGTGTTATGAAGAACGCGATCTTAGTTATGTTAGCGCTTGTGATATGTGCATCACTGGCCGGCTGCGGCGAGACGGTCTCCGGCGTCGGAAAAGACGTTAGCCGAATGGGAAAAGGCGTAAGCACCTTTTTCTTCAGGCAGTAACGGAAGCTGTGCC
>CAZYZC010000081.1:0-6099 GCA_964650985.1 uncultured Planctomycetia bacterium
GTGACCTGGAATTTCCTGTCGTGCAGGTCCATTACGAATACTCTCGGTTCGGGCCCGGCCGGTTCCTTTACCTTCCCGAGCACCATCATGATGGCTTCGGTTACCGCGATCGACGTACCGAAATACTGGGGCATCGCTATGTTGGGAATGAAAGTCTCGCCCATCGCGGCTCTCCGGACCAATTCGGGGTCTATATAGCTCGGAAGATAGGGGACGAGTCTGGTCAGCGCCATGCGCGGATCGGCGCCGGAAGATACTCCAAGGAAATTATTGAAAGACACCGTTTTGGGTCCGAAGACGAATACGTTCACTCCGAACCCTATCGCGTTGGGGTTCACAACGCAGACATTATTCTTCCGTGCCGCGTTATACATCGCAAGCGTGGAACTGAATTTCGACAGGTCGGTCCCGTCTATAACGACTTCCGCTTTTTCGACAAATTTGTCCGCGTTCTCCCGGGTTACGCCGTCCTTGAATATTTCGAGTTTCAGATGAGGGTTTATGTCCATAAAATGTTTGCCGAGCACTTCTGTCTTATTTTCACCGACATTAGAAGTGGCGGATCCGCACTGCCGGCTTAAGTTATGCACGCAAAAACTGTCAAAGTCAGCGATCTTTACGTGGCCTACGCCCAGGCGCACCAGCTGTTCGGCGGATAAGCCGCCCATGCCGCCGCATCCGGCCACGGCGATGCAGGTGTTTTTGAGCTTATTTTGTTCCTCGGTCGTAAGTACTCCGATATTGTGTCCTACCATCTCGTCATAAAACGCAGTCGCTTCCATTACTTGCCTCCATAAGGGGTAACTTACAAGTGTATTAAGCTTACACTATGTATCGGGTTTTGGCAATAAAGGAGCGCTAATGTCAATACCGGGTGTCAACACCCGGTATTGACATATTTTATATTGAATCTATATAACCAATAGCATATAATATCTTCCTGGGAGTGTCTGAACGGAGCAATATGTTAACAGATAAGACTATTGACTGACACAAACGGCTATTTTGCGTGAGAGAGGAAGGGGCCCTGGTAAATCTGGAGGATTTCCCAGGATTAGTTCTGGAACAATCTTTCTTTGTTAAGATTGTTCCAGAAAACAGCGTCTCTTCCGTCTAAGTTTATAAGCGTTAAGGGGAAACCATAGGTTTCCCCATGCATTATTTGAGTATTCTTACGGGAGCGTTCTTTAGAGTTTCAAATTTGTCAGAGAAAATTTGAAACTCATTGATTCGCTCCCGTAATGAAAATTTTGGAGAAATTTTCTAGCGGGCGTAGCTCAATGGTAGAGCGCTAGCCTTCCAAGCTAGTTACGACGGTTCGATTCCGTTCGCCCGCTCCATCCGCCTTCGTATTCAAGGCGGGGTAGCAAGAATACTTCGGCGGATGAGTCCGTCGAAGCATTCTGTCATCTAAGCGTTGAATGCGAAGGCGGACCATAATCCCATGAGCGACCAAAAACCAGTCTGCAGGATCCTCACCGTCGACGACGAGATGGGAATAGACTCGTTCTTCTACGAGTTCTTCTCGGTCCGCAATTACGAAGTATTCAACGCCCAGAACGGTAAAGACGCCATAGAGATGACAAAAAAAGAGAAACCGCGCATAATACTCCTCGATATAAATATGAGGGGGTTAAGCGGTATCGAGACGTTAAGCGCGATCCGCGAGTTTGACAAAGACGTCGCGATAATCATGGTCACCGGCGTAAAGGACGACGATACCATCAATAAGGCTCTCGATCTCGGCGCAAACGACTATATCACAAAGCCCCTCTCGCTTGAGTATCTGGAAAAAGTGGTCCTGCTCAAGTTTATAAACTCAGAAATAAGGGATCTCGGAAAAATATAAGGAGGAACAGATGCCGAACACGCTGGAGGCTATCAATGAGAAGGTGAAGAAGGAGAGCGCTTTCATTCCCGAGCTTATGAAGGAGATGGAGAAGATTATAGTGGGGCAGAAGTACATGCTGGAGAGGCTATTGGTCGGAGTGCTCGCTAACGGCCACATCCTGGTGGAGGGTGTTCCCGGACTGGCGAAGACCCTCGCCGTAAAGGTGCTGGCGCAGTCCATAAAGACCAAATTCCAGAGGCTTCAATTCACTCCCGATCTTCTGCCGGCCGACCTTATAGGCACGCTCATATATAATCCAAAAGACGGCAACTTCACCACTAAAAAAGGCCCGATATTTGCGAATATCATATTGGCAGACGAGATAAACCGCGCCCCCGCCAAGGTGCAGAGCGCGCTCCTTGAAGCTATGCAGGAGAGGCAGGTGACGATCGGCGAAAATACATATAAGCTGGATGAGCCGTTTCTCGTGCTCGCGACGCAGAATCCTATAGAGCACGAAGGGACTTATCCTCTTCCGGAGGCCCAGGTCGACAGGTTCATGCTTAAGCTTAAGATCGGTTATCCTACCAAGGACGAGGAGCTTAAGATAATGAAGCGCATGGCGATTACGGATAAGAAGGTCGACGCCTCGCCCGTCATAGGCCCCGCCGAGATCCTGAAAGCCCGCAGGACCATCGACGATGTGTATATCGACGAAAGAATAGAGAAGTATATCGTCGATATCGTATTCGCGACCAGGGAGCCCAGGCTCTACAGGCTGGACGAGCTCACCCCTCTCATCAAGTACGGCGCGTCGCCGAGAGCTTCGATCTACCTGTCCATAGCGTCCAAGGCTTACGCGTTCCTGCAGGGAAGAGGATATGTCGTGCCGCAGGATGTCAAGACCATAGGAATGGACGTGCTGCGCCACCGCGTCATCATCAGCTATGAAGCAGAAGCCGAGGACAAGACCTCCGAAGACATAATAAAGAGGGTCTTCGAAGAAGTAAAGGTTCCTTAAGGTTCCATGCTTCCCAAAGAGATCACCAAAAAGATACGGCGTATTGAGATAACGACCTCCCGGCTCGTGACCGACATGCTTTCCGGGGATTACGAGAGCGTCTTTAAGGGGCGAGGAATAGAGTTTGACGAGGTGAGGGAGTACCAGCCCGGCGACGAGATACGCGCGATCGACTGGAACGTTACGGCCCGGATGGGCCATCCCTTTATAAAGAAGTACGTCGAGGAGCGCCAGCTTACGGTGATGCTCCTTCTGGACCTCTCGGGCTCGTCCTACTTCGGGACATCGAAGATGCTTAAGCGGGAGCTCGCGGCCGAAGTCTGCGCGATACTTGCCTTCGCGGCGGTCCACTCCAAGGACCGGGTCGGGCTTCTGATATTCACCGACAGGGTGGAGAAGTTTATACCTCCCAGAAAAGGATTACAGCACGTCTCCCGCGTGATAAGGGAGGCGCTGTACTTCAAACCGAAAGGCCGCGGCACCGACCTTACCGGAGCGCTCAGGTTTCTGGACAGCGTAACTTCAAGGCGCGCGGTAACATTCATAATATCCGATTTTCTTACCAAGGACTTCAAGAAACCTCTTGCGATCGCCAATAAGAAGCACGATTGCGTAGCCATAACGATAACGGACCCCAGGGAGTCGGAGCTTTCGGACGCCGGTCTCGTAGAGCTTACCGATTCCGAGACGGGGTCGACGGTGCTTGTGGATACCTCGAGCTCCAAACTTCGGGAAAAGTACGCCGCCACGGCCGGGAGGCTTTCCGCGGAGCGGATAAGGACCTTTGACGCCGTCAGCATAGATCATATAGATGTGCAGACGGATAAGCCTTATATAACCGAATTTATAAAGTTCTTCAAGGCCAGGCGCCGCAGGATATAAGGCGCGATAGTAAAGGAGCTTGAAAAGAAGGCGATATGAAGAGAATATTACTTATCCTGTGCGGCATGAGCATCCTCACCGGCGCGGCATTTGCCGCGGACGCGCCGGATGTGCGCGCGACGGTTTCGAAACGCACGGTCACGATAGGGGACAGGATACGCTATATCATCGAGGCCAGGTATGGCAGCGGCGTATCGGTCACCTTCCCGGTATTCGCGGATAAAAAAATAGGCGACTTTGAGATAAAGGATTCCGGCAAGACGATCAAAAAGGAATGGTTCGGACGCACCGTTGAGACGCGCTGGTACTCCATAACGGCATGGGCGGTCGGGAAGATCTCGGTGCCCGGAGGCCAGGTCCTGTATGCCTTAAAAGGTGAAACCGAGAATAAGTCCGTCCCGGTAAAAGCCCTCGAGATCTCAGTCGAGAGCGTGCTGCCCAAGGGCGAGGCGATAACGGATATCAAAGATATAAAGGGGCCCATACAGATCCGGGAAACCGGCAGGCTCGTGGCTCTCTCGGCGTTTTTAATAGCTGTTATAGCGCTGGCAATACGCGCCTATTTAAGGGTGAGGAATAGAAAGCCCATCAGGCTTCCTCACGAGACCGCGCTTGAAGAGCTCCAGGCGTTTAAGGGCGCATTCCTTCGATCCGGGGATATCAAAAGCTACTATATAGGGATATCCGATTCCATGCGCCGGTATATCGAGAGGTCGTTCCGCCTCAGGGCGCCGGAGATGACGACCGAAGAGTTTCTGGATTCGCTTAGAGACTCAAGCTCCCTGTCGCAGGAACAAAAAAGCCTTTTGAGGGACTTTATGAACTCCTGCGACCTGGTGAAGTTCGCGAAGTACGCGTCTTCCAAAGAAGAGGCGGATCTTGTATATACGTCCGCGTCTAAATTTATAGAAGAGACAAAAGATGTTCATATTTAAAGACCCGTGGGTGCTTCTCTTTCTTTTGATACTGCCTTTCGCGGCGCTTTTGGCCAGGATAGGAAAGAAGGAATCGGCTTTTATATTTTCATCGGACGATCTTTTGAAAGATATAAAGCCGACGTTCAGGCAGAGGTTGAGGCATATTCCGCTATCGCTGCGTATGATAGCGCTCGCTCTTGTGATAATAGCGCTGGCCAGGCCGCAGTCGATGCTCGAGGGCACGAAGACGACATCCGAGGGCGTCGACATAGTGCTCACGCTCGACACGTCGACTAGCATGCTCGCCGAGGATTTCAGGATCGGCGCGCGCAGGGTGAACCGTTTTGATATTGTGAGACAGGTCGTTAAGGAGTTCATACAGAAACGTAAGGACGACCGTATCGGGATGGTGGCGTTCGCGGCCAGGGCATATACCGTCTGCCCTCTCGCTACGGATTACGCGTGGATAAACGAGAACCTCGATAGGGTGAGCGTAGGCATGATAGAGGACGCCACGGCCATAGGAAGCGCCCTGGCAAGCTCCTCCAACCGCCTGAGGACCTCAAAGACGAAGTCGAAGGTCATCATATTGCTCACCGACGGCGTCAGTAACGCCGGGACCATATCGCCTCTGGTAGCGGCGGAAGCCGCAAAGGCTTTGGGTATAAAGATATACGCCATAGGTATCGGCTCCAAGGGCCTGGTGCCGTACCCGTTCAAGGACGCGTACGGCAGGACGATATACCAGAATATACCGATCGATATGGACGAGGATATGCTGAAGAAGATAGCCGCCCTGACAGGGGGAAGGTACTACCGCGCCACCGACACGGAGACCCTGCGCAAGATATATGACGACATAAACAGGCTCGAAAAGTCCGCGATAGAGCACTTCGGTTACAGGGAGTACAGCGAGCTCTTTCTTTACTTCCTGCTGCCGGCGATAATAATATTGCTCCTGGAGATCCTTTTGTCGAACACAGTATTAATGAAGGTCCCTTAAAAGATATGCACTACGCCAATCCCGATTACGCGACTATAATACTCGTTCCCGTCATACTGTTGCTCCTGTTCTATATGTGGGCTTCAAGGCGTAGGAGGCGTATGCTGGAAAAGTTCGCCGATAAGTCGCTCATAGCGTCGATAGCGCCTTCCATGAGCACGACCCGCCGCGCCGTCAAGACGTCCCTCGTCGTGGCAGGCATAGCGCTGGCGCTCGTGGCGCTCGTCCGTCCGCAGTGGGGGTTCGAATGGCAGGAGGTCAAGAGGGCGGGGCTCGATATAATGATCGCCATGGATGTATCTAAAAGCATGCTCGCAAACGACGTTAAGCCCAACAGGCTTGAGCGCTCCAAATTCGCCGTTAAGGACCTGATAAAGAAGCTTGACGGCGACAAGATAGGGCTGATAGCGTTCGCCGGCACGGCGTTTTTACAATGCCCCCTCAC
>CAZYZC010000082.1:0-6065 GCA_964650985.1 uncultured Planctomycetia bacterium
GGTCTGCATATGCCTGAATATATTCTCTATTACCACTATGGCGGAATCTACGAGGGTCCCTACGCCGAATGCCAGTCCTCCGAGAGACATCATATTTATCGATACGCCGGAGAAGAACATCAGCGCGAACGTGGCCATGATCGATATAGGTATTGTAAGGGTCACTATCCCCGCGCTCCTGGCGTCACGAAGGAAGTACAGGAGGACCAAAAATACTATGATCCCGCCCTGCCAGGCCGCGTCCCAGACGCCGCTTATAGAGCTGCGTATGAATTCGGACTGGTCGGAAACTATTTCGATGCCTATGTCTTTGGGCACGTCGGACTTTAGCTCTTTTATCCTGCTTTTGACCTTACTGATTATCTTGACGGTGTTTCCGAGCGACTGCTTCTGTACCGATATAGATATGTTCTCCTTGCCGTTGTAACGGGAGTAGCTTGTGCGCTCCTTTATTCCGTCTATAACTTCCGCGACGTCCTTTACGTATATAAGCCGCCTATCCCTGGATATGTTATTCCTCCTGGCCAGCGGGTCCTGCTGGGCCGCCGATCGGTCCTCTTCCTGGGAGGCGCTGTCCTGCGACCCTATGACCACATCCCCTATCTCCCCGACCTGCCCGAATTCGCCTAAAGTCCTTATCAGGTACTCGTAGAAGCTCTCTTTTATCGTACCCGCCGGGTAATTCAGGTTAGCGCTCGATATCGCCTTGGATACGTCAAGCATGGGGATCTGGCGGGCCTTCAGCTTGTCCTGATTTATCTCAACCTGTATCTCGCGCTCCAGGCCGCCGGATATGGTGGCCGACGCTACACCCTCCACCTTCTCGATCTCATCCTTTATCATCTTTTTGGTAATTTCTCTTAAGGATACCGGCGAGCGGTCGTCTTTATCGGTTGTAACGCTCATTATAAGTATGGGCTTATCGAAAGGGTTGAAGGAAAGCACCGTCGGCTCTTCGGCCTCCCTGGGCAGCCTCTCTTTTATCAGGTCTATCTTTTCTCTCATGCCCAAAGCGGCGAAGTTTATGTTCTGGCTCCACCCGAATTCGGCTATTACAAGCGACAGGCCTTCTTTCGATATGGAGTGTATGCGTTTTACGCCGGCGACCGTGCCGACCGCTTCCTCGATCGGTTTTGTTATGAGGGTCTCTATCTCTTCGGGGGCGGCGTTCTCATATGGAGTGACCACTGTGAGCTGCGGATAGGAGATCTGCGGGAATAGTTCCTGCGGGAGTATCGCAAGCGACACCGCCCCCAGTATAAGCACGCCCGCGACTATCATGAGCAGCGTTACGGGCCGCTCGATGGAAAACTTCGCTAAATTCATCCGTTATATCAGCCCTTCCTGTACTTCCGCGACCTCTACGCGCGCCTTGTCCTTAAACTCTTCCTGGATCTCCACTACTATCATATCGTCCTCTTCGAGGCCTTCTTCCACCTCCACGAGATCCTGGGTCATATACCCGAGCTTGAGCGTCTTTATTTCTATGGTTCCGTATTCGGCGGGTTTCTCTTTAGGCGCCTCGGGCGCGGCATCCGGTTTCTTCGCTTCTTTCTTACCGCCGAACGGCCAGAAACCCTTCTTGGCCTTCTTTAGGGTCTTCGTACCTTCGGCAGGGGTTTCTTTAGGCTCTTCTTTATTTATCTGATAGGCTATATAGTCGTTCTCTTTCTTCTTAAGTCCCGACGACGGAATGACTATGACGTCCTTCTTCTCATAGGTTGCGATGAGAGCCCTTACGAACATCCCGGGCTTTAAGAGCCCGTCTTTGTTATCAAGCTCTATCTTTATGTTCTGGGTGCGGGAACGGCCTTCTATTACGGGGGATATCCTGTCTATGACGCCGGCGAACGTCTTCGTCGGATACGCGTCGACAAAAATTTCGGCCTTCTGTCCTAAGGCAACCTTCGGCACGTCCTTCTCAATTATGGAGAACTCCGCGTATACCTTGTCTATTTCGACAAAGCTTCCTATCTTGTCGTTGGTGCTCCCCGGGTTTATGTAGGAGCCTACGTCCATGATGCGGGTCCCTAAGAGGCCGTTCGAGGGGGCGTATATATTAGTCTTGTCGAGATCGGACTTGGCGGATTCATATTCGAGCCTCGACTGGTCCATCTTCATCTGGCTTATTCCGCCAAGCTCAAAGAGTTTCGCGTTCTTCGACAGCTCTATCTCGGCGTATTTGAGCTTAAGAAGCGCGTCCCTCTGCACTAGGCTTGCTACGATATCGCCTTCCTGTATCTTTTCCCCTTCCTCGAAGTTAAAACTTTCCACTACCCCCTGGACCTGAAACCTCAGATCGATCTCCTTAAAACCTTTTATATTTCCTATGGCGGGCAGGGTGTCCTTAAAATCCGTCTTCTTCACCTTAAAACCTTTAACCGGCACCGCTTCTTCCTCAAAGGCTATGCCCGGCATCTTGGCCGCCGCGGCAGGCTTCTTCTTGAAGAGCACTTTCTGTATATTTCCCGTGGCCCGCGCTAATATCACGATGAGCACGATGGCCCCGATACTGATAAAGATGATGCGCTTCTTCATTCCTGCATCCATGTTTAGCTCCTTAAATTTTATCTGTTTTTAAAATAATCTTCCACGCCGATGGCTTTTTCGAGCGCCGCCAGCGATATTTTACAGTCGGTAACGGCCTGTACGTACCCGAACTTCTCCTGCGCGACCTTTATCAGGCTGTCCACTACGTTCGAATCCTGCACCTCGTCCATACCGCGCTTCATCCTCATGAGTTCAGCGTCTGCCTCCTGATACTTCACTTTATTCCCGGCGGTTTCCAGCTGTATGAGCGCCTTTTCGTAGTTGAAGCACCCCTCGCGGATCTCAAGCACGACGTCGTTCTTCGTCTTATTCAGCTCGCCCCTTGAACGGTCATAGTCTATATTTGCGAGCTGTTTATCCGAGTACATGTCGAGCCTGTCGAGGATCTTGAATTTAAAAGAGTTTGTCGTGGCTTCGGTGCCTTTTGTGGTTTGGACTACCGGCACCCATTGTTCCCTTGTATAAGAGTATTCGGCCGTAGAGCCCGCGAACGGCACGCTCGCTTTTATCCCGGCATACCACTGCGGCTGAAGATTGCGGCGGGGTTCAAGCCCTGACGTCAAATCCTCCGAACCCGCAATATAATCTTCCCAGGCCACGCCCCACTGGCCCAATAAATCTACCTTAGGCAGGCTCTTGGCATTGGCTATGCCCTTTCCGTAATTATAGTAAGTTACCATCAGGGCGTTCGCTTTTATCTCGGGACGGTTCATAAAAGCGTCCTGCAGGGTCTTTTCGAAGTCGAGAGTAACTCTTCTGAATTCAGGGCTCGCGGCTATTTCAAAATTATCCCGCATATTAACGTTCATAGTCTGTTTTAGTATGAGTTCCGCCACCGAGGCGTCTCCGTCGGCTGAGGCAAGCTGGTACTTCGCCTGGCTTACCTGGGAGTTTACGTTCAGATACTCCACTTTCGCGACGGCTCCCGCTTCATAGCCTTTTGATGAGATGTTATATACCCTCTCTACTTCCTTAGATAGCGCGTGCTGTAAAGCCGAATTTTCTTTTGCCTTCTCAAGCGTATAGTAGGCCTTCTTTACCTGCAGGACAAGATCGTTTTTAACTCTCTGGTGATCGTTCCTAGCTATCTGCAGGTTGACTTCCGCCTGCTTCATCGTAAAATAGAGTTCCCCGCCGTGATATATGGGCTGCTGCCCTTCTATGTACTGCTTTCTCCCTAGATAATTATTATCACTTACCCTTCCCTTTGACCTCTCCACCACTATCGTCACCGACGGAAGCATGTTGCGCCTGGCCTCGAAGAGCCTCATCTCAGCAAGCTTTATCGACTTCTTGGCTACAAGAGCCTGTATGTGGTTTTGTTCCGCTATCCTTATACAGTCGTCGATATCCAGCGTCACCGGCGCGCCTTTCGGTGGTATCGCCATCGGCTCCGCCCCGGAAACCTTCACCCCTTTATTTCTGTAGGTAGTTACAGTGGTGAAGCCGGTCTCACCCCAGAACGAGCGGTTCTGTATCTTTGTGTCGAGCTCTTCCTCTTTTGTCTGCTTTTTCTTTGGTTCAACCTTAGATGATTTTTTCTTTGGACCGGAGCGCCACGGAACCGTGAACTTCAGCCCGGAACCGGCTTTCTTCTTCAAAACGGGATGGATCTCCTCGGCCTGTGCCTCGGCCGGAGCGGCAGCATTGACTTCGCCGTGGGATTCCGATATCAGGACCGGGGCTTCTTCTTGCGGCTCAAAAACTTCTTCTATCGGAGCGGCTTGCACGGCGGGGACTTCTTCATCTGCCGAAGCTTCGACTTCTTCAACCGGCGGCTTCGGAAGCGACGGATCTTCCATATCGATAGCTGCCCTGGCCATCCCTACGCCCGGCCCGGCAGTGCCCGGAGCCATCCGCTCTTTTCTGGGCGGCTCGAAAGCTATTTCCTCTCTGCCGGTAACGCCGCTATCGTCAGCGGCATGTTCGCCACCGTCATCGATAGCGAACGCAGCTCCGCAAATGGCCGCGGCGAATATAACTGCAAGTAATATTCTTCTGATCATTCGGCTTTATGGTTCTTTCTGTATTCCCTCATGTAATCGCGCATGTAATTCCTGTGACGGTCCCTGTGTTCTTCCCTGTACAGCTTCAGGTACTCATAGTGCTTCTTACGCCAATCCAGCGACCTCTGGCGGCACGTCTCTTTCCAGGAGGAGTCATGAGCTTCCTTATATTTGAAATAATTAGGGTTCCTGTCGCGCCAGGTCCGCATATTCTCCAGCTGCCGCTGGTACTGGCACTCCAGCGATGAGCATATCGTCTGGTTGGGCCTGTACTTGTTAGTCAAAAAGGGCTTGCCGCAGATCCTGCAGTTTCTCTCTTCCGCCATGATCTATCCTCCTATGACCTTAGAAAAAGCTCCCTGACCGCGAGTGCCGAGGCACCCAGGGCTACGCCGCCGGAACCGAGCGCAGACGGTATTATGGAAATATTTTTTGAACTGGACGAATGCGCCAGTCGGGCAACCGTCCTCTTTACGCCGGACATTACGGCTTCGCCGGCCCCTTCTATTCCTCCGCCGACGACGATCGTCTTCGGGGTGAATATATTTACGAGATACGCTATCCTGAGCCCCAGATTTATGCCGACCGATTCTATTATGCCGGCGGCCACCTCATCCCCTTCTTTCAGGGCTTCTATCACGGAATTTTCAGTTATCTTGTTTATATCGGCTCCGGCTATATGTACGATCTTCGTCCCGACGCCCTTCGCGGCCTCATCCCTGGCCATAGTCTCCGCGGACAGCGCCCTGCCCCAGGGGCGCAGGTATTTGACGGCCTCTTCGGGCGCGGCGGAAGAACCTATAATCTCCCCGTCTTTACAGATCACGCACTCTCCGAGGCTCGAATGCACGTAAAGGACTCCGCCGTAAGACGCTTTATTGTTGAGCGACCTCTCGGCGAACGCGGCGCAGTACACGTCTCTCCCGACAAAGACAGGGGCTTTAGCCGCCTCACCTACGCTCTTCGACAGCGCCGGGAGCCCGTCCGTTCCGGATCCGATCCCTACGGCCTTGACCTTGATCCCGCGGGAACCGGCCTTCGCGCATAGTTCCTCCACCAGCTTCGGCGCGTCCGCGGCAGCCGAGCGCTTCTTTTCGATCAGCTTGACGCTCAGGTCCGTCAGGACTACTTCGGCTTCGTCTCCATCGATGTTTATGCCTATGGCCCCGCTATCGACGGCGGCAATTTCCATCAGCTCCGGTTTCCTGCCTCCCGTCGAAATGTCCGGCCCCTTATCGTATAATAATCCCTCTTCCACAAAGCTCTTGATATAATTAGAGACCGATACCATGTTGATCCCGGTATCTTTAGATATATCCGTTCTTGAAATTGTACTCTTCGATTTTATGAGGTCAAATATGAGCAGGTTCTTCGACTCTTTGTCGGAGAGGCCGGTGAGTGTAAATTTTTCATCCCGCTCTATTTTCATTTTCTTAACTTTCGTGCATGGGTGCGTTAGTAACTAACTTTCGAATAAGTATACATAACGATTCGAACAAAGTCAATAGC
>CAZYZC010000083.1:0-6043 GCA_964650985.1 uncultured Planctomycetia bacterium
ATGAATGGACAGTATTAAAAAAATACATGTTAGCGGAAATCCAGCGACTCGATAAGGAATTTAAGAAATCGCTACGGAAAAATAAAACCCGCGTCAAAGGGGCAATAAAGGGGCGAAAGGGGCATTTAGGAGCTAAAAATATATGTCGCTGAAGCTGGATCGAGATATTGGACAAATAGTAAAGAAACTCAAAGGTATTGGTAGGCAGGCCGTAGCTGTTTACGGACAGGAAATTAATCAGATTCTTGATTCCCGTTGTCAGGCTAAAAATCGGATAGAGCATTCTCTTGATGGCATGCTCGACTTCTGTTTTGATGAAGACATGCTTGTGTTGTATAAAAAACTTTGCAGGTATTATTATGGCATTGATCAGCATGCCGCAACAAGCTATGTCTATGCGTATCGAGACATGTGGGATTTAAACGGCTCAAAGAATAAGAAACGGAATAAACGAAGATGAACAATAGCCTCAGGACAATCATTACGAAGATGTATATCCATTATGGCGCCAAGGATATTTGTATGACGCATCGAGCGGAGGACGCTGATCCTGATGTGCCGTGGAATTTCTGCGGCCATGTTCATGAAAAGTACAAGGTAAAGCGATTGAACGAGAGCTCTCTGATTATAAATCTATGTGTCGAGGTTTGGAATTATTATCCGGTTTCATTTGAGGAGATCGGTTCTTCTGTCGCCGCGTTTTTGAAAGAAGAAAAGCAAGGCAATCAAAATGCGTAATCGTACGATCCCTATCATTCATATCATTGGCCTGCCGGGTGCCGGGAAAACGACATTAGCCAGAGGATTAAGCAAGACATTGCAAGTGCCTGTTCTATGTATTGGTCGCCATCGGACACGGTTTCCGCAGACGCCTATAGGTGAGGCCGACGCGTGGATTGCGTTGTTTCAGGAGCTATCACGGCGCAGATGGAAGAATTGCATACTTGAAACTACAGGATTGAATTGTAGAGAAGAATTCTTAAGAACAGCGTTACCTTTTGAGTGGGTCTTTACGATCAAGTTGGACGCATCGCGTAAGACCCTTGCCGCGCGTATTAGGAAAAAGAAGAAACGAGATCGGGGAGGCAGGTGGTTTTACGGCGCGGAATACCGGAACAAATATGAATTTGTCCGGAAGCTATTTAAGCCGTTTCGCAAAATTCCGGCAAATTGTTATATTAATACCGATCGATTAACCAGCGCCGCGGTGTATAAGCTGGCGCTAAGAGAGATAGATCTTATATAAAAAATGAGATAAAGAAAATATGATTGATAACATAAAAGAATTATTACAAAAGATATGCGCTCGTGAGACGGCTTCGTATCCCGTGATGGAGATGGAGAGGGTGATAAGTTTTGGCGAAGCGGCGGTGGCGGATATTATTTCCTGCCTTAATGAAGAAGCCGGTTTTCCCCGCCCGGACGACGATCTTCCTTTATTGGTGATGCTCGGAGAAATCCGATCGCCAAAAGCTATTGATATCCTAATCAAATATTTAAAAGACATTAGATACGATATTACCGCTGAAGTGGCCTGCGAGGCTTTGGTGAAGATTGGTAAGGCCGCTATACCAGCGCTGAAAGATACAATAATTACTGAGCAGGGCGAGATTATACGGCTTTATGCGTATGCTGCCCTAGGTTACATGAGGAATGACGAAGCCCATGAAATATTAGTTACTCAGCTCGAGACTGATAGAAAACTAACATGCGCGATAGCGCTTGCGCTTTCAAGATATAAGAAAAAAGAAGATGCCGAAAAAATTTATAAGGTATATCAAGAACTTCCCGAAAACGTATTTAATCCTGACATTGAGGAATCAATATGGTTTTGCGTGAATCCCGATCATGAACCGTTGCCTGTTGATGAAAATTGGCGGGTGAGATATCGCAGGAAGCCTCACTATAGCTATTCGCCGGCCATTAGCCAACTTGGTATTATGCGTATTGCTTATAGCGCCATAAGAAGGAATCGCAAAGGATTAGCGGATGTCAGGAAGGGCCTCAAAAAATTGACATTGAAAGAGATCTTATCGAAGGATATGGTGGATCTTGATAGCGGCGAGTGTTGCGAAGACTGTGATAAACCCATAGTGTATCAAGCCGGTATACCGGTATGTCCCACCCATACAGCCTATGGGATGGCAGTATTCCAAGAGAAATTTATTAAAGAAAGTATTCGTCAGGAATATGATAACGCCCCCGAAGTAACAGATTTATTGGATGAATTATATGAAGATGCCAGTGAGATAAAGAAGATATCCGAAAAAAGGAATAATTTAGACAAGATAGCCGTATATTATAAAACGATGGATTATTTTATCGAGCGAGGGATCTATCCTTTGCAGGATATCCTTAAAGATCTCTCAAAGATAAAAGAAGAAGCCGAAAAAAGTTACAGGGCTGAGTTTGGTACCGATCCTATGCATGACCTCATAATGCAACATGAGCCGGGAGAGCAAGCAAAAAGCAATAAAATCGGGCGCAATGAACCATGCTCTTGCGGAAGCGGGAAGAAATACAAAAAATGTTGCGGAATATGAGCAGTATGAATAAGAAAAAAGTATTCATTCGCAGTTTTGGCTGGCCGTTGGTGCAAGTGGCGAGGGATGATATTGGGGTTATTGGAAAGGTTGAGGGTCGAATAGGGGAGTTATCTGGAAGTATTTTTTTAAATAAGGAAAGTAAGAATGCGTATTAGATTAAGAGATAGATTGGCCGTTCTATCAATTAGGTTTATGGACCTCATCCAGGATGGTCTTTTAAAGAATTATGCGCTTTTTTCTTTTATTGCGGCACGCGCGCCTCAGGATTTTGGTGCACAGGCGTGCTGTTACAGGGCTTTCAAGGAATTCCTCACGGCATATAAGCATGTTCCTGCATATAAGAAATTCTTGGATAAAAGCGGCTGGGTTCCTACGACTACAAATGCCAATGAACTTTTCAAATCACTGCCGGTAACAGATAAACCAAATTATATCCTGGCGTATCGCACTGAGGAGCGATGCTTTAATGGAACATTTCTGCATAAAGGCGTCGTTATCGATGAATCGTCGGGGTCGACCGGCATTCCGTATAACTGGGTGAGGTGCGAGAAAGAGCGTGAAATTGTAAAAAAACTTATCGCTGTATATCTGCGATATTGCTATGGCAATGAAAAATACATTGTTCTTAATACCTTCAGTATGGGTGCTTGGGCAACGGGTTTTAATATGGCTATAGCCGCTCAGGGGTTGGGTGTTGTGAAATCCACGGGTCCTGACATTGATAAGATATTGCACACCCTCCAGTTCTTCGGCAATAAATATCCGTATATTTTAAATGGCTACCCGCCATTCTTAAAATATCTCTTCGATGAAGGGGAGAAGCGCGGTTTCAATTGGAGCGAGTACACCATTCATGCGCTGGTAGGCGGAGAAGGGATGTCGGAGGGGCTTCGCGACTATCTGCTCAGACACGCAAAGACCGTCTATTCAGGTTATGGCGCTTCAGATCTGGAGATCGGTATCGGGGGAGAGAACCCTCTAACGGTCATGATCAGAAAATTGTGTCTTCATGACGCTGTCTTACGCAAGGCTCTTTTCGGAGACGACCACAGGCTTCCCATGCTATTCCAGTATAATCCGGCCGATCATTTTATCGAAATAGTAAACCGAGAGATTGTGGTGACAATAAGCAAGTCCTGGACGATTTCTCCTAGGATACGGTATAACATAAAAGATGAAGGCGGCATGATCACATTCGATGATATGAAAGCTAAATTGAAGCTGCATAATATCGATATCATGGACCTGGAGAAGAAATGCAGGTATCCGCGCTGGTACGTGCCATTCCTCTTTATCTATGGCAGAAAAGATAGCACCGTTTCAGTTATGGGCGCGAATATATATCCTGAAGACGTGGAGAGCATAGTCTATTCGGACCTCTTCTTGGCGAATAGCGTTAATTCATTTTCTATTTCCCTGGAAGAAGATCCCTGCGGTAATCCGCGTCCATGTTTTGAGTTTGAGTTAATGGATATTGGTCAGAAAGCTAAAGTAGAAGAAACGCTCAGGAATATACTGTCCTCTGGGTTGGCGAAGTTAAGCCTGGATTATAAAAAAGCCAAAGATGAATACCCTCAAGCGGTCGAACCTGTGGTCAGGATCTTTGGTATGCATGAAGGCCCTTTTAAAGATGATCAGTTGCGTATCAAAAAACGCTATGTTAAACACAGCGTTGCCCTACGGCAAAGGCCGTAGCGTCCATTATGATTTGGTATGGTCGCAGCTGGAAAGGAAAGTGAAAGGAAAGTGACAGTCACTTTTTGGGACACCCATTTATGAATAAAAAATATTGGATAATTGCTTTGCTATGTATTTTATTTTTCGCAGGGATTATAAGTGCGACGTTCCTTGCCATTAAACAAAATTTGGATGAAGTACGGGATGGTAATGTAGGAAAAGCAGAGCGCTTATCGCTTGGTATGTCGCGCGCTGAATTAATTAAGTTTTTGGGAGAGCCGATAATTCCTTCGCGTACATCAGAAGACGGAAGATACGAGACTGTTTCTTTTGATACACCTCCGCTTATGTCAGTTACGATATCGGCTATTATTGAGAGATCAACCGGTAGGCTGGTTGCCATACAACCGCGCGAAGGGCTGGTTAGGATAATGGATGGTTATGACCTGCGTAACATTAAATGGCTGTCACACTATAAGGTCATAGAGGGCAAAGGTATCGAGCATGGTTTTATGCTAGGGGACAGCATAGAAAAGGTTTTTCGTCTGTGGGGCGCAACCAATCGGGTGATAAACGACTATTCTGAAAAATATCATTATCTGTACAGCTACAAAGAGAAGGGCATAGAGGTCGATACGGGTAAAAATGACATTATAACCGCGATCCGATTATATTGCAGCGTATTTAATGGTGAAACAAAGGAAGGCTTGATCATTTCAAGCACAATGAGCGTTAATGATATTTATAAGATCTACGGTGAGCCGGAAAGCAAAATAAAAAATACGGAAACCGAAAGGATAAAAGAATCTTTAAAAAATAATAAACCATATATTGTTGATCTCGAGCCATATCATACAGATATAAATTATCCAAATCTCGGTATACAATTTCAAATTCACAACGGCCTCGTATGGCGATGTAACATTACTAGAGAGGAATGATAGTAAGTAGCTGACGTTTAAACGTCAGCTATATTGCGGATAAGTTTATGACTAAAAAGCGTCTCTACATACGCACCTTCGGTTGACCGATGGTATCGCTCCCACAGGACTATCCTACCATTCCTCCAAGAAGTATATCAAGACAAGCTAACTGAGTTAAATACTTACAGGGCAAATACTTAAAGACAGTTTAGAATTAAGCTGTCTTTTTTTATTTCTTCAGTATTGGAGTCTATTTATTAGATTTTGAGAGTACTGTTGCATTTAGTTTATTTAGGGAGATCTATGAAGGGCTATCAATTACTCGAAAACGACTTCTTTTCGCTGTGTAAGACCCGCGAGATCGGAGCTACGCCGATGCTTTTGTATATCTATCTTAGGGGTATATACTGCCGGTTCCAAAAACCTGGCTTCTTCGCATCCGATAAGATAATTCGGGAGGACCTTTCAATTTCACAGAGTACCCTGGCGAGAGCAAGGGAATTCCTCCAAACAAGAGGTGTGATTATGTATCAAAGTGGTAAAGGAGCCAATCCTACGACCTATACAATGCTTGGGACTGCCCTGCTACCTATCGTCAAAATGAAGACACGGTATCGTCATGCTAAGCACACAGGGTATCGTCAAAATGACGACACCTATAATACAAGTAATGAACGATTAAAGAAACAAACAGAAGTCTTTAAAGGAATATCTAAAAACGAAAGAATTGACCTACAAGCGCAGGGGTTATTATGAAACGAATTATAATTCTTGTAGGCGGTTTTTATGAGCTTTATTGAGTTATACGCAAAGAAGGGTTGAAAATGGTTCCCATGGGAGTGTCTCCTACAGAAGCGGCTTTTGAGGTTATCGGCTTGGTTAATGCCAAGTCGATAA
>CAZYZC010000084.1:0-6009 GCA_964650985.1 uncultured Planctomycetia bacterium
AGGCGGACAGATCACTTGTTAGAAAAAGCGGACATCTTGACTATTTAGCTACACAGCGAAAACAAAATCTTGCGAAAGCTCGCGCACGGCGTTATAATGCCTGGAAGTCGAGCCGTTCTACGTTACTTCCAGTAGCTTCAGAATTAATTATGCAACCTGTATGAGGTCAAACTCGCTGAAAGATTCCGGCTACGGTTTTCACTTCGTGTTTCATCTGCTCCGTTAATACATTAGTATGCCGTTCAAATCGCTTCTCGATTTCGACTATTACATCGTTATTGGTCGTCTCGTTATTTTTAATATTCTTTTTCACCTTACAACTCCTCCAATTGATAAACGCAATATATCATAATTGCATACCGGTGTAAAGGTATTGATAAAAAATAGGAAAGTAACAAAAAATGTTAGAGATTTTTACCATGAAATAACATCGGATGTTCTTATTACTTCCTGCAAATGGCCGTGCTGGCCGGTCTTTTTATTAAGCTCCCAGGCTTCTTTTACGCGGGTGTATTCTTTAATTATTTTACGACCGCCAAGATTATTCATCCATTTGTCTTTTATCATATACTTGATTACTTCATCCATTAAAGCTATCCCAGAGTCGTAATCGTGCATATAGTCATAGAGATGAATAAGATCATCTATATATATACCGCTTTCACCTACAAGATAACCATTTGGCGGAAAGCATTTTGAATATTTTGCTTTAACATAATCAATATATTCATAGATAGGTTTATTGTTTTTTATTTCTCGAGATTTGATAAGAGCGAGAATTTCGAGACGTTCTTTAAGCGCATACTCATTTGGATGTTTTTCTATTATTTCGTTTATAATTTGTAGCGCTTTATCAAATTTTCCCTGCCTCTTATAAATTTCCCTTATAGCACCTCTCGCTGTAGATTCTTCATGCTCATAATTAATAAGGCTTGGATCCAATGCTGCTCTATATTTTACCAAGGCTTCTTCATATAAACCCTGTTCTGCAAAAAACCATCCCTCTCGCTCGAGATTAGTCCTTTTTATAATTTTTTTTGTTGTATTATCATCAGGAGAAGATGTTAGTTTATTGTTTTGTGAAGGTCTATCAACTAGATATGTTAATTTTGATAATGTTTTGTCGTTACAATATGCCTGCGTGGTTAACATAAATAAGATCAGCATAATCAGAGTAATTTTTACCTTCATATTCCGCATCCCGGAAGATGAACAATGTACGTTTTTCGTATCTCATCATAAATCATTGTTCCATCTACCTTTTTTCCCTGAATAAAACTTTTTAATTTATCCTCATCCTCACTTGCTATTGTCAAATTCGTACAGAAATCCGCTACTGTATTATTCCATGCTGGATTTGGATTGTTCGGATTTACTCCCCTAATATAGTCAAAGTGTTCTGCTCCTACTATTTCGATATTGTATATTTGTTGGACGCCACAGAAGCTATCCCGATACCCTGCAAGACCAAACTCGTAAAGAACATCCTTTGTTCCCCATACATTTACAAAAAGATTTGTTCTATTGCCTATCGAATATGGAAAGGTTTCTCCATCCATACTGGACTGTTGAACTATTTCACATACTTTTGTTTTTATTGCTTCCATTATTACGTCACGATTATACACTGCATATCCTAAAAAGGAGGCCGCGCCTGAAAAATTATTCGTAAGCATAGCCGATATAGCTTGCCAGACTAGGTTATTAACAATATCCGGCTTTATATACACTGTAGCGGCACCTAATCCAATAAATGTCTTTACATTATACAGCGTTTTAGACACGGCTTCAACTAAAGGCATAAGACCGCCAGAATAGCCCATACCTACAACAGGCCTATTCCAATTAGTCGAATTCGTAATAAAATACGCACATAATTCAGTAGCTGCCTGTTTTACGAGCTCATTTCTCGCGATTGTCTGTGACTCTATGACCCATTTCACTATATCGATGGCACTATTAGTTCCATCAATCAATGAACCGCTAAGCCATGGGATATCAATAGTTGGATTGAATAAAGCCACCGAACACATATCGTCATATGATATTTGATGATCACTCTGTTCATTTAAGTCAATTTCCATATTATCTATGTACTGTGGAGATATACCTTTACCCATCGTATTACCTATCCCGTTCGCCAGCGCATAGATAAATTTATTCGTGTTGTTGAATAGCGATCCGGCGGATATTGCGTTCACTTTCTGAGTTATCGACTGTACAATATCGCCGTTTATTTTTGCCATGTAGTTGTTGGCAAAACATAGCAGGACGTTCGTCAGCGCAAAATTAAACTCCGAGTTAATGGAATTTAGGACAGAACTAATTCTTATATTGCCGTTAGGCTGTTCCGGATCTATGTTCGCAATCTCATTACCCTCTTCATCATCTATTGTAATATTCCAGGTCTGACCACCTTCTACATCGGCATACATACTATAGCCGGTCTCCATGCCGCCCTCGACCACACCGTTTTCCATAGTAAGGCGGTTATCTGCGGTCCATACAAAAGACCCGGTAGATGTTATACCATCCTCCATAATTGATGCGATTTCCCCTGTTTCATCCAAAAATATCGCGGCGCTGCCGGATAGCACTATCTCCTGAGCAATCCTTCCATCCGGTAACGTTACCCACATAGGTGGTTGTGAAAGAATATCATCAAGACCGCCCTTATCCATGACCGTTTCGACAGTTTCCCGTGTAAATAGTGAATTTAACGCTGTATTCATAGCGGCAAGCGGACCGTTTTCAGTCACAAGCTCTACAAAAGTCTTGGCACCGTCAAATAATCCGGAAACTATATTGCCAGCCATGTTAAAAGCGGTTGGAACTACTCTGCTAAGAATGGTAAATACTCCATTAAATAGCCCTTCCGTATTCAACATGTTCTCTACAGCGCCCACAAGCCCAGTTGATCTCAACACGGTTGATATGACAGGATTTATATTGTCTAGCAGGTTTACGGTTACAGACACAACGGCGCTATTTATCGAACGGCTTATGGACGTGATAATATCGCTGCCGGGTATAGTTATGTTCCTGAAAAATGCCGAAGATCCGGCAGATGCCGCGGAGCCTAACAAGTACGATTAGCAGGCATAGAGACACCAGTACCCTGATTCTAACAAGACAGGATCGCTTATTTTTACAAGGCTTTGATTACTACGTGGTAGGAATTGCTAGAAGGTTACTACTTTGTCGCTTTCCTTGACGATCTCGTACATGTCCTTCATGGTGTTGATTGGGCACATCTCTGAGCCTTCCTGGTTACGCGACTTGATGCAGGCCCCGCAGGCGAGGATCTTACCGCCCGCACTTAAAAACTTCTCGGCCTGTTCAACGGTATTAAACTTGTCGGTGCTTATGGCCTGATACTCAACGCCTTTGCCTGTCAGGAAGACCTTTACTTCATCTTTCTGCCCAAGGCAGAAGTTGGCATAGCAAATGGCGTTCCAACAGGTCTCGGCGTCGTTAGTTGATATAATGACTCCAATTTTCATTTTGAAGCTGTCTCCAATATGCTCTCTATGATCTTATGTTTAACATTTGAAGAACTATTCTTTGCTGCATCAAGTGGAGTGCTTCCTGCCTCATTTTTTATATTTAGAAGATCTTTTTTATCAGCTAATAAACGAACAATATCTACCTGCTCATTTGCAACCGCTGTATGCAATGGCGTGTTTCCATATTTATTTGGCACGGTAAAATCTACACCATGCAATAGTGCATATTTTATCACTCTCTCCCGACCCCAACCGGCAGCAGCATGTAATGGAGATTCGCCCTTGTAACTGTCTATATTCCCTATGACTTCCGATCTTCCCGGGAAAATACTCCTATACAGTCGTTCAAGCTTCGCACCTTTATTCAAAAGACGCTCGATATCAGATATCTTATCCATATAGACAGCGTCAAAAAGTGCTACAGTATTCGTTTCGGGGATTGATTGCGAAAATAAAAAAATTACGGTAACAATAAATATAATAGCTATAATGATTTTAAGCATTTTCAGCCTTATTTTTTAGCACACTTCTTACATTTTTTCATCGGCGTCTTTGCCCCCGGATAAAACTCGTTTTTTATTCTTCCTCCACCACTCCTGCCATTTTGCTACATCTTCTTCAAAATCCTCACCCGTAATCTCTTTTAACGATTCCTCCGACACAGCCTGAAGCCAAAAATCTTCATTTTTTAGTGTCTTCAATAATGGCTCAATTGCACGAGGATCCTTGATCTCTCTCAATACGTGTGCCGCATATCCCCTATCATGCCTCGATCTTTTCTCATCAAGAAGTATCCCGATAAAATGATTCACGGTAGGCTTACCGAGTTCTTGAATATAGAAAGCATTGATACCGAGCCGATTTTCTTCAATATGCAAAACTGAAATAAGGGCTTCTGGACCGTAGATCTCATAAATCATTTTCGCCATTGTATAGGTAAAATCACCCGTGCCTGTCTTTAGAACTGATATAAATGGTGCTCCTTCCGGCGTTTCCAATTTTAATATCATCTTTTGATAATAACCCTTCTCGTCCTCTTCTTTATAATAATACGGTATAGGAGGGTCTAATCTTCCAGAAAAGGATTTTTTTATAACTTTGCCTTTGGTAGGGATTTCATACAAAATTTCACCCGTTATTTCTGCTCCCGTATATAGATCACTTGCCGGACTATATTCTATGCGTTCTTCTCCCTTTTCCGCAACGGGTTTGATAACACTAGCCCCATACGAAGCACTCAATGCTTTGCCCTTCACATTGATACGCAAAACTGCGTCGTAATTGTTTTTTGTAATTTCGACGCCGGATTTTTTAAAAAATTCCGTAGATATCTCTTCAAAAGGCAAGCTGATACCTTTTGCATTTGCATATGATTGCTCAACTTCTATACGAATTCTTCTGATGGCTTGAAAGTCGCTAAGGTTATTTTGTGTGCTTGCACCCTCAGTACGCAAGGGGTCTGCGATTAAGAAAATGATAGCAGCAATAAAAAGCTTTTTCATACGCAAATTATACCTCTAAAACTGGCCTTAGACAACGCTATTCTCATTTTGCCCCTTTAGGAGTTTAACTGTCTCTTCAAAGCGTATTTACTGCCTCTATCTCTGATGTTTTTTAGCCATCTATGCATAAAATCCATCAGGCTGATGACTTTGCCGCATCTGCATCTGTAGGCTTCTATGGTGCCTGCGTAGACGAAGGTTGTCCCTGCATCAATTGCAGCCTGCTCAGCTGCTTCTATGGATCCGCTTGCGACATCTCCTTCGTCCCAATCTTCGGCTGCTTCAACATATTTCTTTTGAGGATCAAAGCCCATTCTTATCTTGGGCATATAGACAGATAGCTTCTCCCCGCATTTACAATCATAAGCGATTATCGTTGGCATGTTACCTCCACCTTTGAATTTTCAGATTTTTGTCGCTTCAAGACCCTGACCTTCTCCTCGTAGCGGTTGCTCTTATAGAAACTCTTTATATCGCTTGAGACTGCGGCTTGATAGGCATGGCACATTCTTATGGACTTGACACCTAAAGCTTTCTTTACCTTCTCAAGGCTTGAACCCTTACGAAGCAAATCTAATGCCATTATATGCCTTGCCGCATATGGCTTGATATTTTTGCTGCCTCTATACTTCCAGAATATTTCATATATACTGTATGCGGATAGAGGATTACCCGATTCGTTTAAGAATAATCTATCCGTGGAAGCCTTAGCCCTCTTCAAGAATACCGGCCTTGACACCTTAAGATAGCGCTCAATGGCCTTATATGCTTTCTCATTTAGCTTTAGACCATAACGTCTGGAATCCCGCCAATAAAGCACCTTCTTCTCAAGATCAACATCCTGCACCTTCAAGTCCTTGTGCTCCCGACTCTTTAAAGGAGCGAGATGCCATAACCGTATCATGGCCGCGTCTCTTATGCCTACATACGAATACTGGTCTGGCTTGGAAGCAAATTCTTCTATATCCTCTTTTGGCGGAATATACCATCTGATACGAGGG
>CAZYZC010000085.1:0-1413 GCA_964650985.1 uncultured Planctomycetia bacterium
CGCCATATTATCCCGTGGGACGGGGCTATCATCTTTATCGGGACGCCCATATTCAGCACGTCCTCTATCTTTCTCTGTATAAGGCCGCCGAGCGGCCAGAGTATATTGGCGTAATACTTTTTGGCTTCATCCATAAGAGCGCACTCGTCGACCTCATCGTCGAACCTGAAGTTCGTGGCGTAGTGCTGGCCGAACGCGTCGTTCGGCATGAGGAGCTCCTCCTCCCGGCAATAGGTGAACATCGAATCCGGCCAGTGTATCATCGGCGCCTCGATGAACGTTAAAGTCCTCTTGCCGAGCTTCAGCGTATCGCCGGTCTTGACCGCCTGAAAGGGCCAGTTCTCGTAATAATTCCTGTAAAGGCCTTCCTTGCACTTGGCGGTACCGAAAACCTTCGCATTCGGACACAGCTTCATTATAGCGGGCATGGCCCCCGAATGATCGGTCTCTACGTGATTTGAAATTACGTAATCGATCTTTTCCGGCGGGACGATCTCTTTAATTCTATCTATAAGCTCATTGGCGAACGGCCCGTATACCGTATCCACAAGCGTTATCTTATCGTCTATTATGAGATAGGCGTTATAGGTCGTGCCGCGGACGGTATTATAGGTGTGGCCGTGGAAACTTCGGGCGTTCCAATCCACAACCCCTACCCAAAATATACCCTTCTTTATCTCCACCGGCTTCATCCCTTATCCCCTCCGGCCTTCTCCCCTTTTATGTATGTCGGAGCCTTCGGAGGGGTCGTGCCGCGTTTCACTTCGTGGTAGTAGCTGTAGGTCATCGGTTTGCCGGACGCGACTATCTTCGAATCCGTCATCTCGCCCAGGAAAAGCGTATGCGTCCCGCAATCCAGTTTATTGACGACCTTCGCTTCCATGTAAGCGATCGTATGTTCGAGCACTATCGGACACCCCGACTTCGATACCTCGAATTTGGTGTCCTTGAACTTATCTTCTGTCTTGCCGGAGCGGAAACCGAACTTACCTATAAAAGGCAGGGGCGCGGATTCATCAAGCACCGATATGCTGAAGCCGGAGCTACTTTCAATGAATTCATGGGTCAGGTTCTGTTTATTTATACTGATGGCAATGGTGACCGGCTCGCTCGTTATCTGAAAGACCGTATTCGCTATCTGTCCGTTCAGCCTGCCGCCGTTCGACGCCGATACAATATACATCCCGTAACTTAGATTATGAAGCGCGTTCGGGTCCATTTTCTATATCTTCTCGAATTCTGTCTTCGGCGCGCCGCAAAGCGGGCAGACCCAATCCGCCGGTAATTTTTCGAAAGGAGTGCCCGGATTTACGCCTGAATCGGGATCGCCCGCCGCCGGATCGTAAATATAACCGCATACTACGCATTTGTATTTGTCCATATTACCGCCTCCTTAGTTTCGCTGTCTCTTAT
>CAZYZC010000085.1:1513-6004 GCA_964650985.1 uncultured Planctomycetia bacterium
ACTACGCATTTGTATTTGTCCATATTACCGCCTCCTTAGTTTCGCTGTCTCTTATACAGGCCTGTCAATTCGGCCTTATCCAGTATATGGCCTTCCATGGCCTTCTCCACCGCGGCCTTGGCGGCGCCTTCTTTAAGCCCCAACTCACCGTCTAAAGCGTATACCTTGAATATATATCGATGCGTCCCTGATGGAGGGCACGGGGATACCCAGGCGGTGCCTCTGGCGGTATTCATTCCCTGTTTACCGGGAACGCTACCTTCCTCTATCGAGGACATTACAGGAATATCGTATACGACCCAGTGGACGAATGTTCCCATCGGCGCGTCCGGGTCGTCGACAATGAGCACCAGCGATTTCGCGTCGTTTGGGATTTTATCTATTTTAAGAGGAGGGTTCTTTCCTTCGCCATCGCAGGTGAAGCGGCTGGGGATGTTCTTGTTATTCTCGAAAGCAGGGCTCGTTAAGATCATTTCCTCTCCGTATCCTTGCCGGCAAAACGCGACAGATATCATTATACAACACAGGGCCGTAAGCTTCAATATCCGCATATTTATGATTATAGCATTTTACCAAAAATAGTGGGCCTTTTAGTGTCATGCCCAGGACTTACTACTGCAGCCCTCTTTACAGCGAGCTACGGGCCTCAACATATAGCGTATCGTAACCATCATGTCAATCACCCCCTTTGCGAATTAATAATTACTGATTATTAATTATGAAATTGTTACTTTCCGCCGACAATATCCGCCAGATCCTTTTCCGGCGTGGTTATGAGCTTTAAATCGAACTTATCCTGAAGTACTTTGAATACGTTCGGCGTTATGAACGCCGGAGGGGTCGGGCCGACCCTGATACCTTTTACTCCAAGATGTAAAAGAGTAAGCAGTATCGCCACCGCCTTCTGCTCAAACCATGAAAGCACCATCGTAAGCGGCAGTTCGTTGACCGAGCACTTGAAGGCTCCGGCCAGCGCGACCGCTATCTGTATGGCGGAATAGGCGTTATTGCACTGGCCTATGTCTATGAGCCGCGGAATACCGTCTATGGCGCCGAAGTCGAGCTTATTGAATCTGTACTTACCGCAAGCCAAGGTCAATATCACGGAGTCCTTCGGGACCTTTTCGGCAAACTCGGTATAGTAGTTCCTCCCCGGCTTTGCGCCGTCGCAGCCGCCTATAAGGTAGAAGTGCTTTATCTTGCCGGACTTCACGAGGCCTATGATCTTATCGGCTATTCCGAGCACCGCGGTGTGGTGGAAGCCGGTCATTATCTTCTTGCCCGGAGTTTCCTGAAGAGGCAGAAGCGTTTTGGCTTTCTTTATAAGCTCGGAAAAATCCCTCTTTTCCACGCGCATGGATCCCGGCACTCCCGTAATACCGACCGTGAATAATCTGTCGAGGTACGATTCTTTAGGCGGTATCAGGACGCAGTTGGTCGTGGCAAGTATCGCTCCGCCGAACTCCTTAAACTCCTTCTTCTGTTCCTGCCAGGCGCCGCCGTAATTCCCGACGAGATGCTTAAATTTCTTCAATCCGGGATAGGCGTGGGCCGGGAGCATTTCGCTGTGCGTATATACATTTATTCCGGCGCCTTCCGTCTGTTTCAAAAGTTCATAGAGATCCGGGAGGTCGTGCCCTGTTACGAGTATCCCGGGGCCTTTCCGCGTACCGGTAAATACTTCGGTCGGTACAGGATTGCCAAACCTGTCGGTATGAGCTTTATCAAGGGCCTCCATTATCTTAAGATTCATCTCGCCGCACTTCAGGACTTCAGCTATATACTGATCGATGTCGAAGCTGACGTTCGTCACGGTCTTAAACAGCGCTTCGTGCATAAACGCGTCAACCTCTTCGTTTTTGGCGCCCAGCTCGCGCGCATGATACGCATAAGCCGCTATACCTTTAAGTCCGAACAGGAGTATATCCTGAAGGCTCTGAATATCCGGGTTCTTACCGCATACTCCGCTTACCGTGCAACCTGTTCCGCCTGCCGTCTGTTCACATTGATAACAAAACATCGTGTTCCCCCCTTTTTTTATGTTGCCTGCAATTCAGCCTGTCCCCTTTTACTCTGTTATACCAGCCTGTCCCCCTTTATGCCAATTACGACCTTCGTAAAAGGCACCTTCTTCCCTGAGGCCTCTATCGCCTCTTCTATTACACCTATGAGCCCGGAGCAGCACGGGACTTCCATGTGCGCGTATGTCACGGACTTTATATCGTTATCCTTTAAGATCGCCCGTATCTTTCCGCTGTATTTATCTATATCATCGAGTTTCGGGCATCCCGCCAGAAGAACCTTTCCCCTAAGGATCTCGCTGTGAAAATCTGCGTAAGCGAAAGGCACGCAGTCAGCCGCTATCAAAAGATCGGATCCATTTAAGTAAGGGGCGTGCGGCGGGACCAAGCTTATCTGGATCGGCCAGTTGCCTAGTTCGGACCCGGATTCAGGCCGCGTTCCGGTCAAACCCCTGCCGTGCTTCGCGAAATTCATTATCTTCGATCCGGGGCATGCGCCTTCATGGTGATGATGCCGAGCAGGGGCAGGTCCCGTAAAAGCCGCGGCCTCCCTCTCTTCTATAGTGATGGCGTCTTGAGGGCAATGGCCGAGACACGCGCCGAGCCCATCGCAATAGGTTTCGCTCACAAGCCGCGCCTTGCCGTCTATAACCTGTATCGCGCCTTCATGGCAGCTGGAAACACACAGTCCGCAGCCGTTGCACTTATCCCGGTCTATATTAATAACTTTACGCTTTAGCATTTTCTCACCCCTTCAGCAGGTCCGATAACGTTATCAGGCTCATTTCCGCCACGACATGCTTTTCTATGTTGTCTATCTTCTTCTTCAGCGCGCAACACTTCCTGTTCGGGCAGATCCTCTTCCCCAGAAAACACTCGTTAAGCCTGAACTCGCCCTGGAAAGCTTCGGCTATATCCTTTATATATATAGAGGAAGGCCTCTTCGAAAGCCTGAACCCGCCGCCTATGCCCTTAAACGACTTCACAAACTTCTTACGGCCGAGCTCCTGCAGTATGCCCCTCAGGAACTGCCGCGGTATCTTAAGCTCCCTCACGAGCTCGGAAGCGTTAGTCAGGCCGTCACCTCTCCCGGCCATATAGCAAAGCGCCCGTATCGCATAGTCCGTGTTCCTCGTTATCAGCTTCATGCTTAAAAGATACCATATCAGTATCATTTTGTCAAGTAAATTTTTTATCTCTCTTGAGCTGGAAGCGCCGCTCGATTGACACTCATGCCGGAGTATGCTATGCTACTTTTAAAAGGAGGGTTTATGATAAAGAGAACGTTAATATTAGCCATATTGGCCGTATTCTGCGCCGCGAGTTTGGCGACGGCCGCAGTTGAGGCGAAGAAAGCCGCGCCGGCAAAACGCGCCGAGCCCGGGGTGACAGCCGCCAACACGGCGCGTCAGATGCCGCCGAAGTCTGACTTTTCGATGCTGACCGGTAAGATCGAAAAAATCGATACCTCGGACCCGGCAAATGTCAGGATCACCGTAAAAAACGATAAGGACGGTACTTCCCGCACCATCACCGTGATGCCGTGGACCAACATAACAAAGTCGTCCGATATCTCGGAGTTGAAGACCGGCGAGGCCGTCAGAGTTATGGCGCGTAAGGCTCAGGATAAAGAGATTGCCATGGGTATAATGTTTGGAAAGATGCCGGCACCTATCCAAAGGCAGATGCCTCCTCCGCAAGTAGCGGCTCAGGCAAAGGCTCAGGCTAAGAAGTAAACGATGTCAGAGAAAGAAGATGTCAAACGGCTTTCGCTGGAATTGGAGCGCCTCGAATGGGAGTTCTCTCTCCTGTACGAGGTCTCCAATGCCATGCGCAGCACGCTTAAACTGGACCAGATATTCTACATAATCCTCACCGCGCTCACCTCTCATGAAGGCCTCGGGTTCAACCGCGCCATGCTCTTCCTGGTTAACGAAAAAGAGACGGCGCTGGAGGGTATAATGGGTATCGGCCCGCATTCCGCCGAAGAAGCCGGTAAGATCTGGAGCGCCATATCTTCATGCAAAAAGACCCTCGAGAACTTCGTAGAATCCTACGATATCTTTAAGCGCGACCCCGAGTCGCAACTGAACTCCATCGTAAAAGGCATAAAGATACCGCTTCGTGAAAACATGGGGATCCTGGCGCTGACGATACTGGAAGGTATGCCGTTCGAGATAACGAACCTTGCCGCCAAAAAAATGGTGGACCAGAATACCCAGAAGGCCCTGAACACGGATTTCTTCGTCACGGTGCCGGTAAAGGCCAAGGACAAGGTCTTAGGCGCCATCCTGGTCGACAACATATTCAATAAAAAACCGATAACAAAGATAGACGTCAGGATGCTGACCATGTTCGCAAACCACGCGGGCCTCGCCATAGAGAATTCCAGGCTATACGAGGAGACCGTATACCTGTCGAATACGGACTGGCTGACCAAGCTCTGGAATTACGGCAGGTTCCAGCAGAG
>CAZYZC010000086.1:0-5990 GCA_964650985.1 uncultured Planctomycetia bacterium
GCCTCAAAATAAGGATGCACCTCTATGAACTTGGTATTGTCGAGGATAGTCCTTATATAGGAGATGGCAAATACAGGCTCAATCCCGCTGGAACAATTCGCTATCATCGATAATGTCCCCGTAGGGGCTATCGTCGTCAGGGTGGCATTCCGTCTTGGCTTTAAACCTGCCGCGCCGAATACGCTCTTCGGGAAGTTGGGGAAAGACCCTCTCTTCTTTGCCAGTTCCTCGGATAATCCGGTGGCGGTATCCATGATGAATTTCATCACCTTCTCCGCCATACCTAAAGCGTCGTCCGAATCATACCTTACTCCCAGCATAAGAAGCATATCGGCAAATCCCATAACGCCCAAGCCCACCTTGCGGTTAGATTTGGTCGTCTCCTCTATCCTTTTTAATGGGTACGAATTCATCTCTATGACGTTGTCCAAAAAGTGAACGGCCTTTTTCACGGTCTCGCCCAGTTTCGACCAGTCTACCTGGCCCGCTGTGATCATCTTTGCCAGGTTTATCGACCCGAGGTTACAGCTCTCGTACGGCAACAAAGGCTGCTCGCCGCAATTTGAAATACACAATCCATTGCAAATAAATGAATTAGAATAAGGTTCATTCAAATCATAAACTTCCTCAACGCCATGTTCCTTGATAACCTTTACCGTTTCTTCAAACCTCACCGCATAATAGCTCTTACTGTAAAACTTTTTGACCTTTGCTCCATGTTTATCGCAAAGGAATCCCACTTTTTCCAAAAATAACATCACGGCGTCTCTAGATATCTCTAACTCAAAACAGACGCCATCCATTTTGTATTTTTTAGTTACGCCATTCTTCGATGTATATTCGAAGCCGTACCTTTCATCTCTTGACCTGTCATATATCCTGGCTTTTATCCCTAAATTGAGAAGCAATAATTGCACGCCTTTCAAAAGTTTTTCCGATTTAGAGGTAAGTCTGACATATGAAGATTGATCCGTCCTGAAATTCGCAGTTCCGTCCGCTGTAAACAGCCCTTGCAAAAACCCAACCACGGTATCTTCCGTAGCGGTGAATATCGACTCCGGCACGACCTTCTCTTCAGAGAAAGCTGCTAGAACGCCCAGTCTTTTGAAAAAATCTACAAAATATTTGCTGTGATAAGACAGGTGTCGGACACCGTTTTCTCTCACAACTTCTTTGACAGATGCGCCATAGAATGTATTCATAATATATTTCAGATAAATAAGAATCTCCTCATCTTGAGCACTGAATGTCAATCCTACGCGACAGTCCTTATCGCCGTCCCTTAACCAACCATCTCCGACCATATAACCGATTACCTGTCCGAGCTGTTTCGTCCACTTGCAGGGCAGATTCATTTTATAAGTCCGCCCATTCTCACCCACATGTTCGTTCTCGATAGTAATAGGAAGGCTGTCTTTAGAATTGAACCTTCCTTCGCCGGATTGGATCAATATTTTATCGAGCTCTGGTTTTAAATCTCTCATCATGACCCACCCTGCGGTGGTCATAATCTTGTGATCGGGCGTGGCTATAAGTTCGTAGCCCGACTCGGTGATGAGCTTGAGAGTTTCTTTTGTCCCTGAACGCCAGGCCTTTGAGATCGTGCTTAAGCCCGCGCCTTCGGCAACAAGCGTTGCCGTAGAACCGGAACGTTCCGCGCTACCGTATTTTATCTCAAATATCCTGTTATCGGTCAAAACAGCTATTCCACCATCAGAAAACTTTTGGGCTATATCCCTCATCCTCATAAGGCCAAACTCCGTGGAAACCAAAGAATCGCCCGTCACGCATGGGTTAGTCGATTCTATCTGCCCGACGGCCGGCGTCGGGTTATCCTTATTCATCCTGTCGATGAATATTATTCCGGGCTCTCCGTTTGAATGGGCCATCTTTATTATGAGATCGAGTACATCTTTAGCGTTAAGCTTCTGAACGACTTTCTTCGAACGCGGGTCTATGAGGTCATACTCTTCATTCCGGAGGGCCTTCTTCATGAAGTCCTCGGTCAACGCTATCGATATATTGAAGTTTGTTAGCTCTTTGTCGTTCTCTTTACAGGTTATGAATTCCAGTATATCGGGATGGTCTACGCGCAGGATCCCCATATTCGCGCCGCGCCGCGTGCCTCCCTGTTTCACGGCCTGGGTGGCGGCGTTAAATACCTTCATAAATGATACGGGGCCGCTCGATATACCGCCGGTCGACCTTACGGGTGAATTCTTTCCGCGGAGCCGCGAAAAACTAAACCCCGTCCCGCCGCCAGATTTGTGGATCATGGCAGTATCTTTTATCGTTTCAAATATCGACTCCATCGAATCGTCTATCGAAAGAACAAAACATGCCGAGAGCTGCTGCAGGTCGCGCCCCGCGTTCATCAGTGTAGGCGAATTCGGAAGGAACTCGAGCCTCGCCATCATCGCGTAAAATTCGTCGGCAGTTGCCGCGACGTCTTCCTTTGTGCCTCCGAAATTCGAGTCGGCGGAGGCTATGTTCCGGGCGACGCGCATGAACATTTCGGCCGGAGATTCCGCGAGCTTTCCGGAATCGTCTTTCTTTAAATATCTTTTCTCCAAAACTTTTTTCGCGTTGTCGGTGATCTCTGGCCTTAAGCCGTTAAACTCCTCTTTCACTTCTCCACCCCTTTCTATTTCTTATAAATATAAAATATTACTCTCTCCGGTTATGAAATATATCATACAGACCGGATCAAGTCAAGTAAAAATACACTATATATTGTGGTAATTTTGTCTGGGGACACTATTAGTAGGGGTACTCCAATTTACCGCCGGAAGGCCATAAAACCATTATTTTCTTCAATGTAAGATTCTACCACGCGCGCGCTTCGCATGCAAGAAAAAAATTTTCTGATCATGGTTAGATTCGGGCTATCTGACTATTCCAACCCGATCAGAGGCTGCTTCACTTTGTGCCGATGCTTCGAAGTGACCTGGAACTTCATGTACCTGCCCAGCATGAGGCGCGTCTGCGCGTCTATGGCCGGGATCGAGCCCAGCACAACGGCCACGACCGGAGAGAAGAACCACTGCATGATCATGATTATTCTTTTCTGCGGTTTCACATCGGGCGGCCTCGGAGGAAGCAGTTTAACCGTTATGAATATGAATATAAATATCGTCAGGATCGATACCCTGAAGAGCGCCGCGGATACGCTCGGAAGGTTGTATCCTATCGTGGTCTGCCTGAATAATCCTCCGCCGAAAATAAGAGGCAGGGGCGCTATGAAGGTTACTATCACCGCCCAGATGGCCCAGGTATAATGGCACTCCAGTATGTTGAATGCCCTGCGTATCTTTACCGTAAGAGGGATCGAATTCTTCTTCCTGAATCCCATCATGACGAACGGAAAGTTCTCCACGCCCCACGCCCAGCGCCTCTTCTGTTTATACTGTTTTATTATCGTGGGTATTATATCCTTCTCCGTGGCGACGTCCATCGACACTGTCACGTACATTGGGATCACCCTGTAGCGGCCGTTAAAATGCAGGAAGCACTTCCAGTAGATGGCCGAATCATCGGATATCATATCTACCGGCCAGTAGCCGACCTCGACGAGCGTCTTGAAACTCATGCTGTGGCTTGAGAAGGTGACAAACTTCTCCACCCTCATCGTCTCTATCATCTGCATGAAGCTGGAAGCAAGCTCCAGTATCCTGGCGATAGAACGCGCGTGCCAGATATTATTATTGTAGACCGGTATCGGCTGATAGCTGAAACGGTTCCTGTCGGGATTGGTGAGATAGTGCCAGGCCAGGCATCCGAAATATTCGCGCTCGACGCACGTATCGGCGTCGAAACACGATATCACGACATGGTTGTGGTCGATCTTCCGTGAATCGATAAAATCTTTCAGTATCTTCGCCCCCCACGTAGCGTTGGCGCCCTTTGCCTTTATCTCCTCCGGCATATTATCCGGATGCCTGGTGGCGATGAAATGGAAGAACTTGTCCTTGTAACGTTTATTCAGCTCTATGGCGTTCTCCCAGGGCTCAGGACCTGCCCTCTCCTCCACGCTAAGCACCACGATGATCCTTTCTCTGGGATAATTCGAATGTATGAGCGCATCCAGGGAGGTTGTCAATACGTCGATGCCTTCCTTATATACGGGAAAGAGCACCGCCTGGTATATATGCGGGTATCTGAGGCCGTCGGCCGGCAAGAGCTCCTCGCATCTTGATATCCAGTTTATACCCTTCTCTCTGGCGAGCCGCCTGTAGGCAAATACGAGTAACGCGGTTAAGTATATCATCCTCGTCACCCAGAAAAGGTCGAAGACTATTACAAATATCGCGACCCATAAGGGCTTTATGAACGCGAAGACGAAGAGCCCTAATATCGTTCCCCAGGTCAATAGCCCAGGGATCATCTCGAACAGGCGCCTGTAAAATCTATCTCTTTTCATACCCCTCATCGGCATCTTTCTTCACCAGCATCCTTATCATGTTATTGAAGAAGTTCTCTTTAAGCTCAAGCTTATAAAGGAACCTGTCCTCATCCGATACCGCATCCGATTTTTTATCGGTAAAATACAATATCCCCGAGCTGTCATTGTAATAGACGCCCTGAGGCCTCGAATTGAATTTGTATATGGAGGCTATGTTGCGCTTTAAGGCGCCTTCCCGCAGCTCTACCACTTTTATACCTTTCTCGCTTACCACCATTATATAGTTGGAACCGGGATACCAGAATACGTCAACTATCGGATCGGAGCTTGTAAAGACCTCCTCTACCTTCGCCGGCTCCGCGCCTTTTGGCTTTATCTTACCGGCATCCAGCTGTATCACGAAAACCTTGTAGTTATCGAAATACAGGAGCCTGTCGCCCTCGGGAGAGAACTTCTTGCCGATTATATTCTTCGGCCATTCCGAATATCCCGAAAGCTTCCCCAGGGACCCGCCGTCAAGGTCCGACCTGAACAGGCCGTATCTGGTAAGGTAGTATATCCTGCCGTTTTCCGATATCGTGAAATCGGCGATCTCGCTGGTCGCCACCTTCTTCATCTCCTGCGCTACGGGAAACAGTATGATGCGGTCGGCCTTAGTGACCATGTTCGGGCGGACCTCCATCTCGCGCTCCCAGGGATAGAACCCGTCGCGCCTTACCTCGACTTTATAGCTGCCGGGCTTCAGCTCGTCCAGCCTCGTCGGAGTGAGGTCCCCGTGCAGCCTGCCGTTTATATAGACCTTGGCGCCCGTCGGGTGGCTGGCGACGTATATCAGGCCGGTCTTGTATATCTTTAATTTTTTGTAGTCTATCTTGTACCCGAGGGAGTATGAGAGCACTATAGGAAGGAGCGTAAAAAATACCGCCAAAGCGGTATAGAACGCTACCGCCCGCATTATCCTGTCGATATGTTTCATTGTGTATACTCTCTATCTTAAACCCTAAACCCTAAACCCTAAACCCTAAATCAACTGAACTTCGATATCCTAAGCTGTCCGCATCCGGCGTCTATGTCCTCACCCTTCGATTTGCGCTTTGTAGCGCTGACGCCGCCCTTCTTAAGGATATCCATAAAACCCCTGACTTCGCCGGGGGAGGGCTGGAGATATCCCTTAGCGGTAATATTATTGTACGATATCACATTAACCTTACATTTGATCCCTTTAAGGAGGCCGGAGAGAGCCTCGGCGTCTGCGGCGGAAGAGTTCTCCCCTTTCATAAGCACGTATTCGAAAGTTATGACCCTCCCGGTATCCCTGGTGTAATCCTTGCACGCGGAAATGAGTTCGTTTATCGGATATCTTTTATTTACCGGGACGAGTTTTGACCGCACGCCATCCTTCGCGGAATGAAGCGACACCGAAAGCTCCACCTGCAGGCCTTCCGTCTTAAGCTTCTCTATACCGGGTATTATACCGCAGGTCGATATCGTTATCCTGCGCGCCCCGATATTAAACGCGTCGGGATCGTTAAATATCCTTATGGCATCGAGCACATTGGCATAGTTATCCATAGGCTCGCCTATACCC
>CAZYZC010000087.1:0-3804 GCA_964650985.1 uncultured Planctomycetia bacterium
GCCGAGGTTATCGAGGTCAGCCGCTGGGATAGCGGCGCGATAAAAGAGACCGTGGTGAACGATCCGGAATACAATATAACGATCAGGAATTTTTACGAACAGGGCGGGACCCTGGAGCGCGTCGAGAAATATGATTCGCTCGGCAACAAGATCGAGATAAGCCTTTATGACGCAAGCGGCAATCTTCGTGAAGGCCTCGACGGCTGGGCCGCGATGAGGTGGCGTTATATCGACGGTAAGGTCTTTCAGGAGACGACCTACGGTATTGATGGTAAACCCAGGTCCCGCAGGACGTTCAGCGAGTCGGGAAGGCTCGTGGCCAGGCAGTATATGACGGACGGCGAAGGCGAGCCGGACGATGTGATAAGAAAAGAGCCGGCGTACGGTACGCAGGCCGTTATAGTTTACGGCCCAAGAGGCAAGATAGAGCGGGCCGCCAACGTAGTTAACGAATAGACGAAAGCGCCGAAGATGAAAAATAAGAAGATAGCGGCATGGATACTGGTCATTATTTTCGCTAACCAGGGATGTCTGCGCGCAGATGGACTTAAAACCCTTATTGAAGTGGGCAAGAGTCAGGGGGAGATAGCCAAGGCCTATTCCGAGGAGACCCGGGTGTATGAGGGCGTAAAGCGCGCTGTAGCGTCCGGCGGCATAGCAAAGGGCGCGGATAAAAATACTGTATCGGGCAGGTACGGCGAGCCGGTAGTCGCGGTCGGCGACTACGGAACTGACAGAGAGAAGTGGATATACAAGCCGGCAGCCTCCGATTTTTTCAAAGGGCCGAAAATATGCCTTTTCTTCACCAAGGATGGTATTCTGGATGAGATATTGGCTGAAGAATAGCCGCAAAATCAGGGCCTCTATTAGCTTGACTTTTCCTCCCCCACAAATATAATATTAATATACCGGCTATATATTAACATCACACAATAGTCAAAGACAGGAGCACATCTGATGACTACCTTTAGCGCAAAGGATATCAGGAATTTGATACTTTTAGGCCATTCCGGATCCGGGAAGACCTCTCTGGCGGAAGCGCTTTTGCATGGCGCCGGCGCCATACAGAAGATGGGGACGGTCCGGGAAGGTAATACCGTTTCCGACTACAATGATGACGAGAAGGAGAGAAAATGCTCTCTTGGCTCCTCCCTGATAAGCTTTACCTATTCCGGTAAGAAGATAAATATAATAGACACTCCGGGTTATCTGGACTTCGCGGGAGAGATGGTGGGCGGGTTAAGGGCGGCCGATGCGTGCATAGTGGTAGTTAACGCGACAAGCGGGATCGAGATAGGTACGGAGAAAGCCTATCGCATGGCAAAAGAGATGAACGTGCCCTGTATATTCTTCATAAATATGCTGGATAAAGAATATTCGGACTATGACAAGTGCTTCGACGATATCCAGAAGAAGTTCCGTAGGCACTGCGTCGCGGTAGACGCGCCCATAGGCAAAGAGTCCGCGCTCAAAGGTGTTTTTAATATCGTGGCGAACAAGGGCTTCGAACTATTGTCCGAAGAGGATAAGGTCCATGTGAAGTCCCTGGGAGATCAGCTGGCGGAGACCATAGCGGAGACCGATGATGCCCTCCTGGAAAAATATCTCGATAAAGGGGAATTGACCCCGGAAGAGCTGAGCGGAACGTTTAAAAAAGCAGTATCTGCCGGTGTGGTCACGCCGATACTTTGCGGTTCCGCCACAAAAGAGATCGGGATAAAGGATCTTCTGGAGACGATAGATAAATATCTGCCGTCAGCCGCCGACAGGTCAAAAGTCGACGCCGTAAAGCCGGACAGCGGAGATAAGGTGTCCCTGGATGTCAGTCCGGACGGCCCGTTCGAGGCGCTGGTATTCAAAACGCTTTCGGACCCGTTCCTGGGGCAGATATCGATATTCAAGATATTTTCAGGAAAGCTGCAGTCGAACGGCGGCTTCTATAATGTGAACAAGAACACCAGAGAGAGGGTGGGGCAGATATTCACCCTTATGGGGAAGACTCAAGCCTCCATGGAGTCCGCCCAGGCCGGAGATATAGCATGTGTGTCGAAGTTAAAGGAAACGTCTACCGGCGACTCGATATGCGATGAAAAGAGCCCTCTTAAATTCGAGGATATACAGTTTCCGGAACCCGCGATAGCGTTTTCACTTAAACCCAAGACGAGGGCGGATGAGGACAAGATATCCAACGCCATACACAAGCTCATGGTGGAGGATAAGACGTTCAAGGTCACGATGGATGATCAGACCAAGGAGATGGTGGCTCACGGCATGGGTGACATGCACATCAACATGATGATAAACAGGATGAAGACGCGTTACGGGGTGGGGGTAGATCTCGGCACACCGAAAGTCGCCTATAAAGAAGCCATAACCGGCAAGGGAGACGCAATGTATCGCCATAAAAAACAGTCCGGCGGCGCCGGGCAGTTTGCCGAAGTATGGCTGCGTATAGAGCCGCTTCCGCGCGGTACAGGATTCGAGTTTGTGGATGAGGTGGTGGGCGGCGCTATACCCAGGCCTTTCGTAGTAAGCTGCGAAAAAGGCATACGCACAGCGCTGAATTCCGGGCCGCTGGCGGGATTTCCGGTAGTTGATGTACGGGCGATAGTATATGACGGAAAGACCCACCCTGTTGATTCCAAAGATATAGCTTTTCAAACGGCAGCCAAGCACGCTTTTAAGGGCGCCATGCTTAAAGCGAAGTCTGTTATACTCGAGCCTATAATGGACGTCGATATAGCGGTGCCGGACGAGTTCATGGGGGACATAGCCGGAAGCCTGAACTCAAGGCGCGGCAGGGTCATGGGTATGGAGCCGGGCGACGGGGTGCAGGTAATAAAGGCGAAGGTGCCGCTGGAAGAGATGTACAAGTATGTGAACGAACTTAAGTCGATAACCGGGGGCAGGGGCACATACTCGATGCAATTCTCCCACTATGAGATAGTGCCGTCAAACCTGGCACAGGGCATCATTGAGAAGGCGAAACTAACCAGAAGAGAGGAATCGGAGGAATAATGAGCGGACATTCTAAGTGGGCAACGATCAAGCATAAGAAGGCTGCGACCGACGCGAAGCGCGGCCAGATGTTCACGAAGCTGATCAAGGAAATAACGGTAGCGGCCAGGAACGGCGGCAACCCCGACACAAATCCGCGTCTCAGGTCGGCCATAGACCGCGGCAAGGAAGCCTCCATGCCGGCGGACAATATAGACCGCGCGATAAAGAAGGGCACCGGCGCGCTCGAAGGCGTGAACTATGAGGATGTAACTCTTGAAGGGTATGGCCCGGGAGGCGTTGCCATCTACGTCGAAGGGTTGTCGGATAATAAGAACCGCACCACGAGCGAGATCCGCACTTTGTTTTCCAAGAACGGCGGCAATGTGGCAGGCGCCGGATCGGTCGCCTGGATGTTCGAGAAGAAAGGGTACATAGTCATCTCGAAGTCCGTTATTGATGAAGAGAAACTTATGGGGATAGTGCTCGATGCGGGCGCCGAGGACATCGAGGTCGAGGACGATAACTACGGGGTCAAGACGCCGCCGGCGGACCTTTACAATGTGAAGAAAGCTCTCGAGGAAAATAAGATAAAGACCGAATCGGCGGAGATAACGATGATACCGAAATCGACCGTTAAGGTAACCGGTGACGATGCGAGGAAGATAATAAAATTGGTCGAATCGATGGAAGATCATGACGATATACAGAACGTCTACGCCAACTTCGACATACCGGACGATCTTCTAACAGAATAATGCGTATACTCGGGATAGACCCAGGTTTAGGGGCTACCGGTTACGGGGT
>CAZYZC010000087.1:3904-5888 GCA_964650985.1 uncultured Planctomycetia bacterium
GCCAGAGCCATGGCCTGTCTCGTCTGCGGGAAGTTTGATATAAAGCTGGTCAACTATCCTTCCACGAGGATAAAGAAGGTTATAACGGGTAACGGCCACGCGTCAAAGGTTCAGGTTCAGCGCATGGTGCAGACTATCCTTAAGTTAAAAGATCCTCCGGAGCCGGTGGACGTCAGCGACGCGCTGGCGATGGCGCTGTGTTATTGCTACCTGGAAAAAGGTAGTCAAGGGGTTAAGGGTTAGGGTTTAGGGTATAGGAAAGAAAGAATGATATCTCATATTTCAGGAAAGATCAGGAAGAAGAAGGACTCAAGCGTCGTTATCGACGTCAACGGCATCTCATACGAGGTGATGATGCCTCCCGCGGTCATTAAGGGCCTGGAGACGAGCGTTAATCCCGATGGCACCATCACTCTTATAACCTACCATTACTACCAGATGGACCCGTCCAAAGCCATTCCCGTCCTGGTGGGATTCCTGAATGAAATCGAAAAAGAGTTCTTTGAACATTTCATAACGGTCTCCGGCGTAGGCCCGAAAGCCGCCTGCAGGGCGCTGTCGCTTCCTTTCGCCGCGATCGCCAGCGCGATAGACAGGGCCGATATGGCGGTATTGAAGTCGCTTCCGGGCATCGGCGAGCAGAGGGCGCGGGAGATAATCGCGAAGCTTCAGGGTAAAGTCGGAAAGTTCGGGTTGATAAAAGATTCCACCGGCGCGGATGCTCCGAAAGTGAAGGACGATATTAAAGAGGACGCCTTAGGGGTGCTTTTACAATTGCGATATAAGCGCGGCGAGGCGTCCGATATGATAGATAAGGCGTTGAGGCGGAATCCGAACGTGTCGAGCTGCGAGGAGATATTGAATGAAGTCTATAAAGGGTCCCGCCATAAATAAGGCGGGCAAGCCAAAAGAGGATAGCGGCAGGGAAAAGATCATCGCGACGCAGGAGACGGAAGAGGATGTGATACTTAACATCTCTCTGCGCCCCTCGAAGCTCTCCGATTTTATAGGCCAGAAAGATATTTCCGATAATCTGAAAGTTTCGATGGAGGCCGCGAGGAAGCGGAAAGAGCCCCTCGAACACGTCCTCCTCTCGGGGCCTCCCGGACTGGGTAAGACGTCGCTTGCAAATATAATAGCCCATGAGATGGGCACGAGGATCACGACCACATCGGGGCCTGCGATATCGCGGCCCGGAGACCTTGTAGGCATACTCACCAATCTCGAGGCGGGAGATATTCTCTTTATCGATGAGATCCATCGTTTATCCAGCACGGTCGAAGAATACATCTATCCTGCCATGGAGAATTTTGAGATAGACGTCATCATGGATAAGGGCCCTTACGCCAAGACGTATAAGTTCAATCTCAAGCCATTCACTCTTATAGGCGCCACGACGAGGGCAGGCCTTCTTACGGCGCCCTTGAGGTCAAGGTTCGGCATGTTTCACCATCTCGATTTCTACGATACGCCGGATCTCGTAAAGATAATAATCCGCTCGGCCAAGATATTGAATATTTCCATAGAGACGAGCGCGGCCGAAGAGATATCCCGCCGTTCCCGAGGGAGCCCGAGAGTCGCCAACAGACTATTGAGGCGAGTCAGGGACTGGGTGCAGGTCAAAGGGGACGGCAAAATAGGCCTCGAGGCTGTAGAGAGCGCTCTTAAGGGGCACGGAATAGACAAGATGGGGCTCGATAACGTCGACAGGAAGGTTATACAGGCGATGCAGGAATCGTTCGGCGGAGGGCCGGTCGGCATAGAGTCGATAGCGGCGACGCTCAACGAGGAGCCCGATACTATAATAGACATAGTGGAGCCTTTTCTTCTCAAGATAGGTTTCTTGAAGCGTACTCCGCGCGGCAGGGAGCTTACAAAGAAGGCCCGTGAACATATGGGCTTCGCAGCCGGCGCGAGCAAAACTGAGAAGGAACTGTTCGAGTCGACATGAACATATTACTCCACATATGCTGCGCCCCTTGCG
>CAZYZC010000088.1:0-5885 GCA_964650985.1 uncultured Planctomycetia bacterium
CGGCTCATATGGAGGCCGGACGCCCGGTTATAATACCTTCGGCGGAAGGCGCCGGGGTGGCCAGCGGCAAGGCATTCCCGTCGTTCGTGGCTTTCACCAAGGACGGTCAGAAACTAGTCGGCGAGCCGGCCAGGCGCCAGGCATCGGTGAACCCGGAAGGGACCATATTCGCGGCCAAGCGCAAGATGGGTACGGACTTCAAGTACAAGGTTTACGGAAAAGAGTATACCCCCCAGCAGATATCGGCCTTCATACTCCAGAAGATCAAACAGGACGCGGAGAACTATCTCGGGGATACGGTGAGCGAGGCGGTTATCACGTGTCCGGCGTACTTTAACGACAACCAGCGCCAGGCGACGAAGGACGCCGGAGAAATAGCCGGATTAAAGGTATTGAGGATAATAAACGAACCTACGGCCGCCTGCCTTGCCTACGGCCTCGATAAAGCCGGAAAAGAGCAGAAGATAATGGTCTTCGATCTCGGCGGCGGCACGCTCGACGTTACGGTGCTTGAGATGGGGTGGGATGACGAGCACAAGGCCGCGACATTCGAAGTAATATCGACCTCCGGCGATACGCAGCTGGGCGGCACCGATATGGATAACGCGCTCGGCGATTACATAGTCAAGGAATTCAAAAAAGAGACGGGCATGGACTTAAAGAACGACAAGATGGCGGTGCAGAGGGTGAGGGAGGCCGCGGAGAAGGCGAAGGTGGAGCTTTCAAGCACCATATCCACGGACCTGAACCTGCCGTTCATAACGGCCGACCAGACAGGCCCGAAGCACCTGACGATGTCGCTTAACAGGGCCAAGCTCGAGGAGCTCATCTCGCCCATCATAGAAAAGTGCCGCGGCCCGATCGAGAGGGCGCTGTCCGACGCGAAGCTTACAGTGAAGAATATCGACAAGGTGATATTGGTAGGCGGACCGACCAGAATGCCGGTGGTCCAGAAGTTCGTGGAGGATTACGTAGGGAAGAAGATAGAGCGCGGCGTGGATCCGATGGAATGCGTGGCGCTCGGGGCTGCGATACAGGCGGCCATCATGACCGGCGACGCGAAGGACGTTCTGCTTCTGGACGTAACGCCTTTGTCTCTCGGCATAGAGACCTTAGGCGGCGTGGCCACGAGGCTCATCGAGCGCAATACGACCGTGCCTACGAGGAAGAGCCAGACGTTCTCAACCGCGGCCGATAACCAGACGGCCGTTACGATACGGGTGCTGCAGGGCGAGCGCAAGATGGCCAATGACAACGTCGATCTCGGGCGCTTCGATCTGGTCGGGATACCGCCGGCGCCGCGCGGCATACCTCAGATAGAGGTGACCTTTGATATTGACGCAAACGGCATAGTTCATGTCGGGGCGAAGGATCTCGGCACCGGCAAAGAGCAGTCGATAAAGATAACGGCTCCCAAGAAGATGTCGAAGGAGGATATCGACAAGTTCGTGAGAGAGGCCGAGAAGTTCGCGGCCGAAGACGAAAAGCGTAAAGAAGAGGTTGAAGTTACAAATCAGGCCGATACGCTTGCTTACGCCACCGAGAAGGCGCTTAAAGATTACGGCGATAAAGTAAGCCAGACCGAACGCGCCGACATAGAGGCCAAGATCAACGACCTTAAGAGCGCGATGAAAGACAAGAATATCGAGCGTATCAAGAAGGGTATGGAGGATCTCTCCAAGGTCTCGCATAAACTGGCCGAGGAGATATACAAGAAGACGCAGGAACAGCAGAAGAAGGGCCAGGGAGCCGGCGGCCAGGAACAGGCTCCGGGGCAAGAGGCCGGGCCGGAACCCGAGCGCGAAGCCGCGGGGACGAAGAAGGAAGACGACATCATCGACGCCGACTTCACTGCGGAGGATGATAAAGGGAAGAAGAAATAAAAGAAATTCTAACCTGGTTAGAATTGTCAGGTTAGAATTGTCAGGTTTGGGTGACGCGACCGAGCCTTTTGATGTATAGGGGCTTACGGCGCCTAGGATCCACGCTCGTGTCAAACTTATGCCTCGTGAGCGTTGGTGTCCCTATGAAAACAAAAGGCGAGGGAGCGGCACCCCGGATTTTTATTGCTAAAAAATCCGGGATATGTCGAATGAGAAGTACCGAAATTTCACAGAGGAAATTTCGGTGCAGGATCCAAACGGTATATTTAGATATTAAACAAAGGAACTAATGGCAACAAAGCGAGACTACTACGAAGCCCTGGGGGTCGCGAAGGGCGCATCAGCCGACGAAATAAAGAAGGCCTACAGGAATATGGCGCTGAAGTTCCATCCCGACAGGGTGACGCCCGACAAGAAGAAGGATGCCGAGGAGCGGTTCAAGGAGATCTCCGAGGCTTACGAGGTCCTGATGGACCCGAAGAAGAAGGGAGTGTACGACCAGTACGGCCACGCGGGCGTCGACCCTCAATTCGGCCAGGGCGGCTTTGACTTCAGGCAGGACTTCCACCACTATGAAGACTTAAAAGACATATTCGGCGGATACGATATAAGCGAACTTCTCCATGGTTTCGGATTCAGCTCGGACATGTTCGGCGGCGGCTCCGGAAGAAGGGGCGGCCCGAGGCGCGGATCGGACCTGGAGTACCGCATGGAGATAAGTTTTGAGGATGCGGTATTCGGCGGCGAGAAGACAATAGTTATACCCCGTTATGAGACTTGTGATGAATGCCGGGGCACGGGCGCGAAGCCCGGGTCAAAGGCTGAAAGATGTACAACCTGCGGCGGAAGAGGCCAGGTCAACACATCCAACGGTTTCTTTAACATGGTAAGGGCCTGTCCTAAGTGCGGCGGCGAGGGGTCCGTAATAAAGACGCCATGCCCAAGCTGTAATGGTCAGGGGCGGGTTAAGACGAAGCGCAATATTACCGTCAAGATCCCGGCCGGAGTCGATTCCGGTTCCCGTCTCAGAATGCACGATGAGGGCGAAGCCGGTGAAAAAGGCGGCCGCCGCGGAGACCTCTACCTGGCCATGCATGTCGCAAGCCATCCGATCTTCGAGAGGCATGAGTCCGATCTCTTCTGCGAGGTGCCGATAAGTTACGCTGCCGCGGCTCTTGGCGGTGAAGTCGAGGTTCCGACCCTGTCGGGTAAGATAATGATGAAGATACCGGCTGGCACCCAGACCGGTAAGATATTCAGATTGAGGGGTAAGGGCGTCGCGCATCTCCACGACCGGGGGATCGGCGACGAGCTCGTGAAGATCCAGGTGGAAGTGCCTACCGAACTGAATGCAGAGCAGAAGAGGCTCCTTAAAGAGTTCTCCAGGGTTTCCGGGGAGAATACGGGTCCGCTGTCGCGGACCTTCGTCGAAAAGATGAGGAGTGTGTTCAAATAAAATGCCCACGTACGAATACGAGTGCTCAAAATGCGGTAAGAAGTTCGATCTCTTCCAGCCCATGAAGGACGATCCCATAAAGAAATGCCCCGATTGTAAGGGCAAGGTACATCGTCTCCTGGGAGGAGGCAGCGGCATAATATTCAAAGGCAGCGGGTTCTATGAAAACGACTATAAGAAGAAGACCCCGTCCGCGGACGCTTGTGATAAATCCAAATCCGGGGCTTGCAGCGGATGCTCCCTGAACAAAGGCAGTAAAAATTAAGATAAATTTTTCATATGTGAGGTATTGGCTGCCGGTGGTGATATGGGCGGCCCTGATATCTTATATGTCCTCAATTCCCGGCGACAGCCTTCCTGACCTGGGTATTGTCGGCGCGGATAAGTTCGCCCATTTCACCGAATTTCTCGTCCTCGGCATGCTCCTTACAAGGGCTATATTGGGCCAGGGGCCAAAAATTAGCTTGTCTCGGGCCATTATTTTGTCTATAATCGTATCCGTTTTTTATGCTGCCATTGACGAAGGGCATCAGGCGCTTATTCCGGGCAGGCAGGTTGATATTCTCGACTTCGCGATTGACGTAGCCGGCATAGTCCTTGGAACGCTGCTTTATTTGAGGAGACACTTCGGTGCCAAAAATAAGACCGTTTAAGGCGTTAAGATACAATGAAGACGCGGTAAAGGACGTGTCCAGGGTGGTGGCCCCGCCTTATGATATAGTGCCCCCGAAACTTCAGGATGAGCTCTACAGGAAACACCCGAATAATATAATACGCCTCGAACTCGGCAAGATAAAGAAGGCCGATGGCGCCAAAGACAACCGTTATATCCGGGCGGCGAAGCTTCTCGACGAATGGATAAGAAAAGGCGTCCTCGTCCGTGAAAAGAAGCCCGCGATATATATCTATACCCAGCGCTACCTTTACGGCGGCAGGACGATAGACAGGTTCGGTTTCATAGCGAGGATGGGGCTGGATCTCGGTAAGAAGACGAAGGTACTGCCGCACGAGAATACGCTCCTGGCGCCGAAGCTCGACCGCCTTGCCCTTATGCGCGCCACCAAATGCAACTTAAGCCCGATATTCGTCCTGTATGAGGATAAGGGGCGCAAGGTAGGGTCGGTGCTGCGCCGTTTCATCTCCGGAAATAAGCCGGCGATCGACGTGGATTTCCAGGGGGTCAATAATAAGGTGTGGGTCTTAGACGATCCGGAGTCGATAGGAAAGGTGCAGAAGGCGCTCGGCGATAGCGACGTATTCATAGCCGATGGCCATCACCGCTATGAAGTCTCCCGCATGTACGCCGGAGAAGTCGGGAAGAAGAACGCCCCCGCCTCAGAAAAGGAAAGTTCGAAATATACGATAGCATACTTCGTCGAATCCGAGGAGAAGGCACTTACGGTGCTCCCGGCGCACAGGGTGGCCAGGGACATAGGCGGCTTATCGAAGGCCGGGGCGCTCGGCCGGCTCGAAAAGTTCTTTACGGTAGAGAAGACGGCCGGACTTTCGAAGACGATGTCGAGGCTTGGGATTTTAAGCGGCGGCCACGCGTTCGGCATGTATATGGGCGGCAAAGATTTTTACGTGTTGCGCCTTAAGGACGTCAAATATTCCGATAGCGCGATAAAGGATAAGCCGAAGGACTGGAAGAGGCTCGACGTCTCTATACTCCATCTCTTCGTATTCCAGAACGTCCTCGGGATAAGCGATAGCGACGACAATATAGATTTCTTTAAATCTCCGGAAGAAGCGGCGGAGCTGGTAAGACGCGGGAAGTTTAAGATGGCGTTCTTCATGAACCCGACGAAGGCCTGGCAGGTGAGGCGCATAGCCCATACAGGAGAGCGCATGCCGCGGAAGGCGACTTATTTTTATCCGAAACCCGTGTCGGGGCTTGTAATTAACAGGCATTAGTGAGCAGGGTATAGGGTAGAGGGTATAATCACTATTTACTGGACGCATTGCTGACAGAGGAATAAAATGGCGGAATCGATGTTTAACGATATAAAGGAAGCCCTAAAAAAGGGCGACCGCGTGGGCGTAGCCGAACTGGTAAAAAAGGCGATGGATTCAGGCCTTGAGATAAGAAAGATTATGGACGAAGCCCTCATTGCGGGCATGGAGGAGATAGGCTCGAGATTCAAGAAGAATGAGGTATTCATTCCCGAGGTTCTTATATCGGCCAAGGCGATGCATTTCGGGATGGCCGTCCTTGAGCCGCATTTTTCACGGTGCGGGATAAAGCCGATCGGTAAGGTCGTGATAGGCACAGTAAAGGGTGACCTGCACGACATAGGGAAGAATATAGTGAGCATGATGATGAAGGGCGTCTGTTTCGAAGTGGAAGACCACGGGATAGACGTCTCTCCGGCAAAATTCGTCGACGCCGTCCGTAAGTCCGGCCCCGATATACTGGCCATGTCGTCGCTTTTGACGACCTCGATGCCGTCGATGCGGGAGACTATCAAGGCCCTCGAGGACGCTAACCTCCGCGACAAGGTGAAGATAATAGTCGGCGGAGCCCCGGTAACTCAGGACTTCGCGGA
>CAZYZC010000089.1:0-5817 GCA_964650985.1 uncultured Planctomycetia bacterium
GCGTTTTGCTTCGGCCGGATTTAAACCCATGGGCTTTTCGGTGAGTATGTTTACGCCGCGCTTCGCGGCTTCCGTAACCATGCGGGCGTGAAGATAGTGAGGAGTGCAGATATGAACGGCGTCAAGACGCTCCTTGGCGAGCATCTTCTTGTAGTCTGTATAATGGCTGCATCTATATAGTCCGGCCTTCTCCCGCGCCTTCCCGGGCTGTATATCGCATACAGAAACGAGCTGCACGCCCTTCAGATTATTAAGTGACTGGGCGTGCATGGGAAATATGGTCCCGCAACCTATGATTCCGACCCTGAAAGTCTTCATTTATGTACTTTAGGTTATCATACCCCCCGCCGTACCGTCAAGCGGAAAAGGGGTCTGACCCTTCTTAGTAAAACTTTTTAGAAAGAAGTGCCTGATCTTTTTTTTCTTTGAAATTATTAAAAAAATCTCTTGATCCCAAAAATCTTTTTCTTATCAAATTTTCCTTTAACCAATCTCGATCGGATGATATTTCGCTAAGTTTTGATTCCACAAATTTCTTATACTCCTTCTCGGCTGCTTCCTTATTACCCATATCAAAGTAGCTAAGCACCATAGATGTCGTTACCAACGCGTCTTTATGCTCGCCTATATACACTCCATAGCTACTCCACTTATGCTCTTCAGGACGTATACTAAAACCAGCTTTTACTGGATTTAAATGCACATAGCGGGAAAGCTCTAATAAATAGTTCTCTTTATCAACTATTATATCTTTAAATCTTCCCTGAAAAAGATGCCCTTTCTTATCGTGTCTTTTATTGAAATATGCGGCATAACTACCTCCAACTTGCTGCATTATTTTTGAAACCGGAATAGCGTTTGGTGTTTCTATTGTAGCATGAAAGTGATTATGCATAAGAGCGTAACAATGGATAAGACATTCAAACTTTTTTTTGGCCTCTAAAAATAACTTCAGCAAATGCCATCGGTCTGTATCATCAACAAAAATATTTTGCTTATTATTACCCCGGTGTATTATATGATAAACAGCTCCCGAAAAACATATCCTATCTGCTCTCGGCATGTCTTACCTCCTTATATTTGAGATACAAACTCCCCTCATATATAAAGACGTAAAAAATGCCCAAAAAGTTGCAAATATTTCAAAATAAATAAAAAAGGGGTCTGACCCTTCTTAGTAAAACTTTTTAGAAAGAAGTGCCTGACCCCTTTTACTTTTTTATGCTGATTCTATGAGACGGAGAAGATTGTCGTTCAGGCGCTGAAGCTCTTTCGGGTCTTTTACAGTTATGGGAGGCAGAACGAACCTGAATATCCTGGCAAACTCTTTAAGAGAAGCGTCCTGAGGTGGTATCCGGGAAGGGTCCTTGCCTGTAAGGAGCCTGTGGATGGATGATAGAGCGTCTATGCGCTGGCGGTAATCGGTTATGTGAAGAGCCCTGAGAGCCGCGAGGATGCCTTCCAGCTGCCGGAAATCACCGAGTTCTCCATTTTCCGGCTCAAAGACCAGCATCGGGATATCCGGCATATTTTCTATGGACATTTCGCTTGAAAGGGCAACATCGACTATGTTATTAGGGTCGCCCGCCAGGGCTTTTACGCGATCCGCCAGATCCTGCCTGTCCGTGATTATCTCTATCTTCTCGCGGGATTCGGGATAGTTCCTGTTGAGTCGGCTGACGAATTCAACGAACTTAACCCTCTGATTATAGTCCGAGCTTTGAGGTATAAGATCTATGGGAATGACATGGTATAAGGTCTTGCCCTCCTCGACAGGCGGAAGAAGATCCAGATTAAGTTTGTGGATGACTTCCATGAAAAGTTCCGTTTCGGACGCGCTCGTTGATGCAGCCGGTTTCTTGGGCGGATTGATAGTACCATGCAAAGCTGGCTTGGCCGCGGCGGCTTCGGCGATCATCCGCTCTTCGATCAGCATCAGCGCTTTTGCGATATTCCCGAAATACGGGTTTTTCGCGTTCAACTTTTCGCGTTCTACGCGTTCTGCAGCATACATATCGTCCGGATTCGCGATACGATCTGCGCGGTCTACAAAGTCCTGATCCAGGTTTTTACATACTATTGAGATCTCTTCGGGCTTCAGGTCGCGGAAATATCCTTTTATAAACGCCCTGGCGAGTTCATAATGTGATTTCCTCTCTACCTCCGCCTCGCCGTCATAAACCTCGCGATATTCCTTTTCCATCAGAAGATAGTACAGCACTCTCTCGACGTCAAAAAACCGGTCCGTCACCCGCTCCCCGATATAGCCTGTCATGCGGCTGACGGTGTCGAGGTCCCGCAATATGGGGCTCGTGGAATCCTTATTAAATCTTATACCGGTATTACCCATATGGGGATATCTGTGGGAAAAACCGTTATCATGAAGATATCTCAGGGAAACCCCGAGAGCTTCGTAGAATTTACCGAGGCTGTCAGAAATATCGCGGAAGTCTTGCTTGCGCACATTCTCCGCGCAAATATTGCCTCCGTCAATGAACCTGACGCCATCTTTTTTTCTTATATCATCTGTAGCAAAGTCCATTCGCCAATCGTCATCCTCGACGCCGCATATGACATAGCCAACAGCCGAGCTCCCGCATCTAAGACCCCTGTACCGCCCGAGCCCAACGGGTATATCCGTATCACAGGCGGAGCCGGAAAATTCTTCCATCGTTTCATATTCGGTAATTGCGTTCGGATAATAACGCATCGTACCCCGTGAACCGACCGAGCCTTTCTTCACTATTATGGTGCCGGAGGGGTAGCTTTCCATCTTCCTTCTAACATAGCCATGGCCTGTATAACCTTTAACGGTAACGCCATCAGCCTCCAATAGCGGCCTGCATCCCTTTATCCTTAAGATACCGATCGTCCTGCCGTTAAGGTCTATCCCTTTTCTCAGGTTAATATATATTGTCCGCCCTTCCTCTTCGATCTTATCACCCCAGGCCAAGCTTATGCGGGACTCGGATGATTTTATTATGGAAGACAGATTCTCGGGCCTTGGGTCGGACAGAATTTTTATCAAGTCCTGCCTGTCGGCGTCATCCATCCTCTCATAAATATCCGGGTCTATACCCAATGTGGAGCTGGCGGGGTCTTCTTCGCGCCCGATATTGAGCGTCTTTAGGCGGATCCTGAAGAGGAAGGCGAGATACCTTTCTATCTGGAGGGTCTCGGCGCTGGTCAATGAAGGGGAGCTGGCAAGAATGGCTTTTTTAAGTTCGCGCCTCGGGGATCTCTTAAGGATATCCGGATCGGACCGCAACCCCTCGCAGAAGCTTGCTATCGCGTTTCTTGCGCCTTCGGTGTGAAGGGATATCGTATCGAGCCATAATTCGGTGGCCGCGACCTCACGAGTCACGCCCTCAGAAGGCTCCATCCCTTCAAATGAATCTTCAAAGAGCGCGGCATTATGGTAAATTACAAGCCCATCGATGTATTCACGCTGGCGCTTCGTTATCTCGTCGGAATAAAAACGCGGGAGAGTGCTTGTCACCGGTTCTTTGGAGCTTAATCCGCCAGGCTGATTAAACATGAAGTCAAATTCTATTCTGCTCAGTTCTTCGGCAAATTCAACCGGATCCATATTAATACCGGTCAGAATGGAAGCGAACTCTCCGCTGCCTGCCTGGCCATCCAAATAAAGCTTGTACGCCTTTCCGGCCTGAGCTTCAGCGCTTGAAAACGATCCCGCCGCGCCCTCTATCGCTTTTATTTTCGCACTTAAAGATTCTCTATCGGTGGAAAGCCTCTTAAATATCACCTTCGGCACCGACAACGGCCGTATCGTCCTGTTCAGCGTGTTCTTCCTGACGCCGCTTACCTTGTAATGCTCCGATAGCGCTATGGCGAATATCTCGGCAAGCCTGTTATTAAGGGCGTAGTATCTGACATCGTCGCGCGTTACAACATCTTCTCTCTTTAAGCTCTTTCCTAATAATGCGTTATCCGTCCGGAGAGACATCAATAGCTCATCATCGGTCCTTACGAGATAGTCCCTGGATATTACTAGAGTAACGCCCTCTTTCCTCTTCCCGACCTCGATGATAAGTTTCACCAGCTCGCTAAACGGCGTACGGTCGGAGGGTTTTATCACTATCATATTTGCGGCGTTGCGACGGTACATGTACTCGACATCGGCCTTCAGACCGGCGCGCGCTCCGGGAACATCCGATACCACATCGCTTAACCTGTCGAAGAAAACTCCGGCGTACGGCCTGTCTATAACGCAGATATTGATCCTCTTCATGCCGCGGGCGGATTCGGCTTGCGAGCCTACAAGCTTTAAAGCGAAGTCGGAGTCTATGGTGTCGGCCGGAGTGACATCCGAAGGTCCGAACAGCATATCGGGCAGGACCTCGCCGTCTTTTACCCTGAGGCCGAGGATCGGCATCGACTCGAGCTTTTCCTTTGTATAGATACGGGTGAAGCCGCTGTTTAAGCTTATGGTCCCAATGGACCTATCCTCTTCGAATTTGCGGACCTGCATCATGCGAACGACTTCGTCTGTCCTAGATATGTTCGCATCCGCCGCTATGCACGCACCGCCCATATCGATAAGACTCTTGCGTTTCGCGGGGTTTGTGGTGTGTTCGGCCGCCAGCCAAGTAGCCTCCTCGGCAATTTTACGGTCCAGGGCATTGGGGAATACGTCGCGATAGCTGTATCCTGAATTATCGATAGTGCTATTGATCCCGAGCTTCAACCCCAGCTCGAGCTCAAGGGCTTTTGCTACAAACTCCGATATCCCGAGCTCCGCGAGAAGAGGATTGCCGTGAACGTCGCGCCTGGGCTTGATACCCCTTTTGGGGTCGCCGTATTTAAGCATCTTGTACTTATAGTCGAGTATCTTGTCGGCTCTACGGACTTTAGCTAAAAGAGGGTCATCATCGTTTATTATGAAGCCCTCCGATACGACTATGGTAGCGGCTCCGTATTTATCCATGCGCGCCTTCACGGCGTTAACAAGGTCTGTGAGCGTAACGCCCTGTTCGGCGGACCACTCGGGCACCGCGCAGAATACGGTCGGGTCATCTAGGTCCGCGCCTGAAGCGGCCAGATAACCCATATCCCTTCCCATCGCCTCGACTATCGCGACCTTCTCGCTGCCGCGCAGGGCTCTGGCTCTGCGGACCATATCGCGGATGGCTTGGCCGGCGGTATCGGCTCCTACGGGATACACTACTGTGTCGCGGTCTATGGTCTTCGTTAAAGCGACTACGGCTATATCGAGGCCTTCTTCTTTGAAGCCTTTGGCCAGTACCGCCGCCTGACGGGTGTGGTCGTTACCGCCTATCACGATCGCGGTCTTGCAATAATCTCTAAGGTTATCTATTATGGCCGGTAATGTCTCTTTATTTATGTTCGCCCGTGCCGATCCCCAGGGAGCGCCCGGCATATGGACAGTCTCTCGGGCCAGGGAACGGTTTATCCAGACCCTGGAGGCATTGAAAGTCTCTTTGTCCTTCGACAGATTGGTGAGCCCGTACTGGATGGCTTCCAGCGACATGCCTTTCTTGGCGTATTCGGCGGCAAGAAGTGCGAAGTAGCTCGAGACGCCGGGCGACTCGCCGCCGCTTATGAGCATCACAACGCGTTTTTCGGGAGGCAGGTTCTCGGGGTTCGGGAATTCGTCCATCGCTTCGATGTCGGCGCGGGCTTTGGCCAGGGCTTCCAAGCCACCCGCCTTATATATCGCAGAGGGTGAGGTTAGAGATATCGCGGACGACATATCTGGTTTTGGTTTAGCGACCGACAGTGGCCGTATCGTCCTGTTCAGCGTGTTCTTCCTGACGCCGCTTACCTTGTAATGCT
>CAZYZC010000090.1:0-5778 GCA_964650985.1 uncultured Planctomycetia bacterium
AAAATAAAGGTACGAAGATACTCCGCTTCCTCCGATAACCATGAAGAATTCGAAGAACCCTTTAAGGCCTCTATTGGCTATGATCTCCCCCGGATGGCGGAGATATACGAAGAATGAGTGCCAGTCGCCCTTGAACCATCTGGAACGCTGCCTTATCCACTTGCCTCTCAACAGATCATCTATAGCCTCTTCCAGCGTAGTTACATTCAACACGACCGTCCTGTAGCCCCTTAACCACAGGAGGACCCCCATGTGCTCATCCTCCGTGACGTTGTATATGTCGAGCCCGCCCAGTTTGCGGTACGTATCCAGCGGCATAAAGTACGTCGTACCCGGCAGGAGCACCGCTGAGCGCGTGGCGGAAAGGCCCGGTATGTACAGCTTAAAGTGCGTCTGGTATTCCGCCGAGAAAAAATGCGTCGTCATGGACTTATACCAGTTAAACCAGTCCAGGAATCCCGACAACGCGGCGGGCCTGTTCACTTTTTCGAAGCGCTCCAGGAGCTTTTGTCTCGCCGCGGGATCGACAAGGTCACTGTCTTTCAGGCCGAGCCGGCGCGCCATCTTCCGCATATCGGTATCGAACCCGAACCTCGCGGCCTTTTCGTATAACCGGGCGTCTTCCGACATGAGCGCGGCTTTTTTTATGCTGTCTATGTCAAATTTTCCGCCGGAGACGATCCTCGCCCTCAATTCATCCAGCGCGATATCCATCAAAACGTATGAGTGAACGAATTTATTTATCTGGTTCTCTTCGGGCCTGTCCTCGGCGTCGTAGATTATCATGTACTCGCCCGTGGCCTCCTCGAGCGCGTACTGTATCGCGCGCGGCTTGGTCCTGGGCTGGTGGGGCTTAAGCGGCAGGTTCGGCCCGGGCACGTGGCCGGCGACTATCTTTATAAACGCCGGGATCTGGCCCCTCGCCCTCCATTCATACAATATAGGCATCGTGATCGCATCGTCCTCCTCGCCTATGACTATTATCTCGAGCTTCGGATATTCGAGCCGCTTCACATTCCCCATCAGAAGCTCTATGACATTGGCTTCCTTGTACACAGGCAGGAAGATCGTTACGAGCGGCAGGGCGTCGTAGGCGCGGAGCACGGCATATTCCTCTTTATCCAGGAGTCCCAGAATAACGCTTTTTGAGCCCAGATCGGCGCCGCTCTCCTCCAGCCTCGAGCGCGTCTTTAGTGAAAGCCTGCCCAAAACCTCCTTCGGCGTAAGCGTTTCCAGGACCTTATCCGGCAGATCATCTTTTGAAATATCTTCCGTTGGGCCGAGCCTTACGCGGATACCTTCGGGTATCCTGCCTGTCAGACCGTCTTTCGTTATCCTTCTCATAGCGTCCGCGGGCAGCATTTTTAATTCTTCCGACTGAATATCTATTATCGGCGTGAGCTCCTCTTCGGCGGCTTTATCCTTATTCCTGGCCATAAGGCCCTTGTATATGACGAATATCTTATGGATAAGGATGGTGAGCGATAATACGCAGTAGGACATGGCGAAGATCCGTAACACCGGTATGATATTCACTCCGGAGAAGGCCAGCGCCGTAACCGCGGCAGCGACCGCCGGCGGCGTCCACATGAACAAAATCTTCTGCCAGAGCGCGAAGACGGTAAAAGAACCGTAATCTATCGGCCGGACTATCTTCTCATAGGAAGCGACCATGGTATCGAAGCGCGCGCGCCTCCTCTCCAGCTCTATTTCGAGCGCGCCGGAGGGCGAATCATACTCGCCGATAGCCAGAGACGCCCCCACATCCCTTAAGACCTGTATCTGCCCCCACAGGACCCTCTCCAGCTTCTGAAAAAGAAGCTCCCGGTTATTTACCTCTATCTGGCTGTTATAAAGCGGCAGGGCCGCGCGTATCGTACCGTTACTGCCGTCGAAAAGCCCCCGGGCTTCACTTATGGCCTTAACGGTTAAAGACCGCGGGTTTTCGGTTACTATGCTTCCGAGGAAACGCTCTCCGGCTGAACCGGTCATTTCCAGCATCGGTATATCCGCGAGCGCTTCGCCGGCGGGGCCCAAAACATCCAGATTCTTTTTTACCTTGTCGAGGGTGTCCAGTATATCCAGGACGGCCGCCTCCCGGATCCGCTTCGGGTCCCGCCTGCCGGAGATCGAATCGGATATTCTCATCACGATATTTGCCGCCGCGAGTATGCCGAACCATCCTCCCGCATCTGCGAAAAATCCCGGCTTGACACGGACTTTCCTGGGCTCAAGAAGGGCTCTAAGCCTCTTCTTTAACGCGGCAAGCTCCGAAACGGACTCCTCGCATAACTTGCGCAGGCCTTCTATGGCCGCTACCGAGTCTTCTCTGGAAAGGCCGTCGAGAGAAGCGTTCGCCCACGCCGGGGCGGCCTCGATACCCATCTCATCGCGGGCGAGGGTTTCGAGCAGCTTTTTAAGCGCTTCCGGTGACATGGGTTTAAAACCGGCTCGCCCCTCTTCGTCCCGGAATATCCGGCGGTAGTTCAGCACCCATCTGTCTATCGCCTCATTTATGAGGGCGGGTTTTTCGGGAGCGGCGGTATTCTCGAGCAGGTTTCCGGCGTAAGCCCGGAAATACGCAAAGAGCCTCGCCTGGGCCCCGGCGGCTTCCTCGGCGCTGCCGGAGCGCCATACGCCCTCGCAATACGCCCCGACAGCCAGGTAATGTTCTCCGCCGGCTATAAGGGCATCGTAAGGCTTTCGATTTTTGGTGAGTATCGCCGCATAGGGCCTGCCCGGCCCGGAGGCGTCGAACTTGGGAAGTATTATGAAATACTCTACGCCCTTTTGTGAGGCGAGATTAGAAAGGCCTTCGGAGTGATACCCTCCGGTGACGAGCGCGGCGGCGGTACGGCCTTCCTGCGCCATGCGCTTTATCGTATTTTCTATCATCGCCTCGTCGCGCCGGGCCGCGGTTTTGTAGAATTCGATCGCCGCCGGTATCGCTTCGAATATTTCGGAATCAGCAAGCCTGGGCGCCCTTAATAGTTTTTCCAGCTTCTCTATTTCCCGGCGGCCCGTCTTCATCTCAAACAGCTCCCGCGCTCTCTCCGCGAGTTCGGCGAAATCCGACAATTGCCTCTCTTCCGGCGTCCTTAAAAGCCTGTCCCTTACAATGTCCTCCGCTTCCCGGGCTTCCTCGAAGAGCCCGACTATATCGATGGATTCGTACAGCGTTATGTATTCGGCGTACCCGGCCAGAGCCTTGTGCGCCGGGATATCTATGCCGGCCCCGGAAGCGAGGGCCATGATATACGAGTAGTAGCTGCCCTGCGAAATACGGCCGTTTTTGAATTCGAGAGACTTTATGATGAGCTCTTTTATGTCTTCCGGACGGGCGGATCGGGATAGAGACTCGACCAGGCTTTCGCGCTCCCTGTCGGCGCGCGCGAAATCTATACCTCTCTCGAGATCGAGAGACAGTATCAGTTTCGATATGTTGGAAAAACAGGCCCTGTCGATGCCGTGGGCGGCGCAGAGCGTATCGAGGCCGGCCCAAAACTCCGTGAAGCCGATGCGCCCGCTTTCATACAGCGCCCGGTTTTTTTCAAGCTCCTTCAATTCCGCGGAATATAACTTTTCTTTGAGTGGCTCCAGGGACTTAAGGAGCGCCGAGGCCTCTCCCGCCATACGGGCGCCATCCCTGTAAACGGATCCAAACTGCCTGACATTCTCGCTGTACAGGGCCTCATCCTCGACGCCGTAAAGGGTTATGGATTTATCCGAGGTTACGGCAAAAAATTCCCCGGCGGACATCCTGCCCTCTTCCATTAATGCCCTGGAAGCTTCCTCCCTTAGACGCTTATCCGGAGAGGCGCGCAGTATCGAAGTGTCTATATACCCCGAGGATCCTTCGAGCGCTATAATGCGTATATCATAGTCGGATACGAGCCTGTCTATTATGGAGACTATTGATCTCTGGGCAGCGAGAGACGCGTGGGCATCCTGAATATTGATTATGGCCGCCGGGCTGCTTCGGAGCGGGTCCGTCCCGCCTTCCGTGAGACTTCGCGCCTGCCGGCCGCCGGCCGGAGATAAGGATGCGGGCGCGGTCTTTACGGTCCCGAGGTTATAGGGGATGGATATGGGCTCGCCTCCGTACGCCCAGGTTATGTCCTGGCAGAAGAAAGCGGCCGTTAAAATGCACGAGATGATCCTGATTATTCGGGGATATGTTCTATACATTTGTTTTCGTGAAGGCGTTCACTACCTTTGGGTCGAACTGGGTTCCGGAACAGCGCTTTAACTCCATCACAGCCTCTCTGTGCGACATCGCTTTCCTGTAAGGCCGGTCGCTGGTCATGGCGTCATAGGCGTCCGCTACGGCTATGATGCGCGCGCCTATAGGTATCCTCTCCCCCCGCCTCTCCGGATCGGGATAGCCTCCTCCGGAGAACCTCGAATGGTGGAACTTTATTATCGGCACTATGTCGCTCAAGAATCCGACCTGCCTTACTATGCGGGCCCCTATCTCGGGATGCTTTCGTATCTTGGCCCAGTCCTCGTCGTTAAGCTTGCCCTCTTTGTGTATCACGCTCATATCCACCCCGATCTTACCTATGTCATGGAGCATACTCGCCGTCTTTATAGAATTTATATTCCTCTGGTCAAGGTTTAGCCGCTTGCATATCTCTATGGAGTACTTCATGACCTTATCGCAGTGGCCGCGCGTATAAGTGTCGTTAGCGTCTATTATCCCCGCAAGAGTCTTTATCGAGTTAAAATAGTCCTTTCTTACCCTGTCTATCATTGCGGCGTTATCGACAGCCATGGAGCACAGCGACGCCACCATGCCTAATATATTCACCTCCGCCTTCTCAAAGAACCTGACGTCCTGTATGTAAGCCGCCAGCACCCCGGAATGGCGGCGGTTCGAGAATAGCGGCACAAAGGCCATGGAATGTATCTTCTTTCTCTTAAGGAGAGACGGGATCTTCTTTGTATATGTAGCTATCTCATTTATTATAAGCGGCATGCCGCTCTTCACGACCTTTTTGGCAAGCTCGCCTTCAAACACACGGAACTCTTCGTTCTCTACCGCTCCTAAGCCCGATTCGGCGGCAAGCTCTAATTTTGTCCGGGATTTATCCAGGAGATTCAATGTGCAGAATTTCGCTTTCATTAGAATGCGCGTCTTTTCCAGTATTGTACTTATAAGAAGCGTGGAATTTACGGAGGAGGTTATGGACCTGGACATCGTAAATAGCATAGATATCTCTTCTATCTTCTCCTTTACCTTCTTGTCCATCCTGTCGTAAAGGCCGACATCGGCTATGGCGAGGGCCGATTGTTTCGCTACCGCGGCGAAGACTTTTAAGTCCGTGGCCGTGAACCGGCGCTTCGAACGCGTGCATACCATAAGAACGCCTATCCGGTCGTCCTCCATGATGAGCGGCTCGGCCAGAAGAGAAACGAGCTTCTCTCTTTTAATAAGGCGTTTCAGCGGGACGCGCCTGTCCCTGGAAAGGTCGTAGATATTCGTCGGACGGCGCTTCTTCATGATGCACTTCACGAGCCCCGCGCCGAGACGCATTCTGACGGATTGTATTATTTGGGAACTTAGGCCGAAACTTATACGGGGTATCAGGTTGCCGGATTTGTCTTTGAGCCAGATGATGCATACATCGGCGTCCATCGCGTTCATCGCCTGCTTGAGTATGAGCGAAAGGAGATGATCGACGCTCACGGCCTTTGAGAACTTAGAACCGATCTCGGAAAGGCCGGAGACCTTCGATATCTGGATCCGTAAACTGTCATAGGGATTCTTTTTCATCT
>CAZYZC010000091.1:0-5760 GCA_964650985.1 uncultured Planctomycetia bacterium
TTCCAATAAAGCGAGTAGAGTGCTTATATCTTCTATCGGCTCGCTCCCAAACAGGTTTGGTGATAACGGTCTATCTAACCTGGGGGCTATTATTTTTACTAAGTCTGGCCGTATCGCAGGCTGCGGAGCGGCAGTTTGAGTTATTTTTTTGGCTTTTATAAACATAGCTTGAGGTTCAAAAGGATCCCCTTTTGCCTCTATGCCCTCTATTTCAAAACCTGCTGATTTCAATTCTATTTTCCATTCATCCTGACTCCATGCAAATGGCACCGCATATGGATGGTATACCCATAATCTTAATAACCCATTTTCTGTCAACATTCTATAGGCTTCCCTGAGGGTCCTGCGTCTCAATTCCTTAGGGAGACGGGCAAACATATACTGTGAGATAATAACGTTAAAATTCTCGTTTTTAAACTGACATCTGGTGACGTCTCCTGTCGAGAACTTCGCATTATTAATACCTTTAAGAGAAGCATTCTTTATTGCAAGGTTGATTACCGCGGGGCAGATATCCATTCCAATGGCCTCCTTTGCTTCGGCAGCAGCAAGTAAGGTCATCCACCCCGCGCCTGTTCCCATATCAAGCACGGTGTCGGTTGCTTTTATGTCACATTGATCTATAAAATCGCGCTTAAATATCTCCATATATTCAGTAAATTGAGGATCGTTCAGGTTCGTACCGTTTGCTATTTGTTCGTATACTTTCTTGATATCCTCCGAATAAATATCCCCGATAATATCCCAATAAATTTTAATAAAGTTTTCGAGACTACCTAATTTTTCAATATCAAAGGTAACTATTGTTCTATCTTTTTCCTTTATAACCTGAGAATATTTCCCCTGAGGAAGTTTTTCCGAAAAGATTACTAACTCAGGAACAGGATATTTTTTTAATCTTAGGTCGTTGACCAACGCATAAATCTCGCTGTTAAATTCCTTAAACTTTATCCTTTTTTCTATTTCGTCGAGCACCATCGCTGTGTTGGGAGGACACCCAATAACTCTTATTGCATTAGGATGGGAGAATCTTAATCGAGATGGATTATTTCTGGTACATCTCCCGAGCCCTAACAGCACCGCATAATGTCCTTCCTTGATTATTTCTGGCATCTTACTACCCATATATATATCGAGATAAATATTATTGGTTTCAAGCATGTCGGACCATTTTTTATTTCCTAAAAATTTAGCGGCAGCCAATAAGGAGCCATTGCATCCGCTACAGGAGGCCTCGTCTTGATATATGGTAATCCTTGGATTATTTATCGCTTTTATGATTGACGGCTCTTCGAACGGCCTTCCAAATTCTTTAACAACATTTTCTATGCTTTCTCCAAATACAATCGGAGTAGTGCCAAATGATTGTTCTTTTGCGAGTTGCAAAAATGGAATCTTAGCTTCATTCTGTCCCATTATCTTGGCACAGACCTTGTCAACCGTTATAGGATGCCTCCCCACAATAACCATATGTAAATTAAGAGCTTTCCCTTCGGTTGGCCCATATCCTTCCATAGCACGCGTTGCATCGACAACGATAATTTGCCTGGAAAGCGCTTTGTTCAAATCCACAATACGCTGGGCAAGATCAACTGCGTGAAAAGATTGTTTTACCTCTGGCGGGAGCACGCCTTTCATATTTTTCGTAGCTACTGACATTACGGTCTGAGAATGGGTAGTAAGACGCGGTATGTTGACAATAAGATCTGCCTCGGCGGCTATCTTCGCTACTTTCACTTTTTTCAAAGATTTCCCGCTTGGAACCTCAATTTCAACCGTTTCAGCTTTATTCAGGTTTATTAATTCTACCTTATGCCGTTCTGCTATCGCAGAAACACCGGTAATATTAAAAATCTCTTCCATATTATATGCAGGTACACAACCTTCCCCGATAATGATTCTTCGAATGCCTAACTCTTTTAATATCAAAACAACGGCTTCTATCATTAAAGGATTAACTGTTGTTTCGTCTTCTGCATTCTTTTTCGTAGCAAGGCTTGGTTTTATAAGCACGGTGTCTTTTCCTCTAAATATAGCTCCGGCTCCGCCAAGCATTTTAAAAGCCTCTAGGAGACTTATCTTGATTCCCTCCAGATTTTCGCCTCTATCAAGTTTTTTTATTGAAACGTAAGATTGATTATTGCTGACTGGCAAAGCTTTTATCCTATAAATAATCTGCCTATTTAATCTCGGACCTATTACATCGGTATCAAGTTTAGAAATATCAGTATAAGGCGTTATGACATTGGCTTTTTTAGGATCAAAGTAGCGTACGGCCACATTCTCATCCGGGACTTCTATGATAACCTCGTGCGGATACACCATTATAGATACTCCGGGATGCTTTTTCTTCACAGCCTCCAGTTGGGGTAAAATGTCTTTTAAATGTGGTTTACCGATAGCAAAACTATCTGTGCTCTCTAAATAAGGCAGAGTCAGGAATGGATGATCGATAATTTCAAACTCTGCATATTTATTTACGCCAGTATAATCTGTTAAAATCCCGCCATCAGCATTTTTTTCAGATGGGTCAATATAAACCTTATATTTCTCTACCCCTGTATAATTGCCAGTATCGTTGTATTTCTGCAGCTCTTCTAATAATTTTTCCTGAATAAACGGTATTCTTTCAGGATGAGTATATCTCGGCTCCTGCGCCAATATGACATTGTCGAATGTTATCTTATATTTCTTTAACAGGTTAAAAAGCGTTTTTATATTTTTTTCTATCTCCTCGCTTGTGGTGGGTCTGTTAGTTTCGTCCACCTCGGGAACATGGCCGGACCGATCACCCGGGTCTTTTTCCTGACCCCGCAACGTAAAAAAATCGTAATCTATACTCAAAATTATTTTTCTTTCCTCTGGAGATAGCTCATTTAACTTCTTTTTCAGGACCGCAAAATCTTTAGGATTACTATCAGCCTTATTTCCGCTTTCGTCGCCGCAATGGATAGATTTTGAGATCATCCCTCTATCTTCACAATCCCTTACCCATCGAGCATAGAGATAGCTCCTCGGATACGCATCAGAATGAGAATCTATATTTATAAGAACTCGTGGAGATGAGCTTAAATGGCCTTTAGCCCAAAGCGAGCTTATTACATGATACGCATATGCATGAGTGGAGGAAAGAAATACTCTGTGCTGGGATGCGCTGTTAACGGCTATTGAATTTTTTCTATACTTTTCAGGTATACTATCGTATAGATTGGGATTATTGGCGAGAAGTATTTCGCTCATCATGCGTCTGACCAGCTCTCCATCATCGGTATGTTTGTCCGCCGTTTTTTTAATAATTTCCAATAGTTTATCAAGGCAGGGGCTCGATAACTCTCTCGTCTTCCTTAAAACCCGCAGGGCTTGTATATGAATGCAGAATAGGTCTTGATCAGAAAGTATTTTCAGTGCATATTCGGCACTTTCCTTGATGATAGCCGCCTTCTCAATGTCATTATTTACTATATGTAAGCAAAATTCGGCAAATGGATGGTTAAATCGTCTTAAATCTACGGTAAGTTGCTCAATCAGTCTCTTATCATCGAGATTTATTATTCCGGGCCAGATCGAAGTCATCTTCAGGAGGGGCAGCACCGCCCTTTCATCCTTAGAAGCGCTTAATGCGCTCATAATCCCATAACGAGGACGCATGATTTTATATGTAGGTTTACTTTCTGAACACCTTATCACTTCTGCAACGACTTCTTTCGCTTGTTCGCCCATAGTCGCAATCGTCTCAAAAATATCTTCATTCTCCTCTACAGACTTAAACGATCCCCCCATACGGCTTAATATTTTCTTAAGCTCTGCAACCGTAAAATTTGGATCCCGAATTTTACGGAAATATGCCATACCTTCCCCATTTTTTACGACCACCCTAGCCCGGATTTTGTTTTCAAACAGGCGTATATAGCAATACAGGCCTTTATGTTCAAAAGAATTTACAACATGGTGCCTAGGATTTACAGTTAGATCGATTCCCCCTTTCTCGTTATATGCAAACAAATCTTTTTCAATAGTGCCCGGATCTGGTATGGGAAACACGCCTAAAGGAATTTCATCAATAGTAAAACCATATTGTGTCAACCTGCATCTTAATACCGGTCTCTTACCAAGGCCCGGATCTTTCGCGCCAAAAAGATGCACATGGCCAAAGATTTGATAGGGGGCTATTGCAGATAAATTCCCTGCGAGGGTGGCCTGAACTGGCGAAGACTCATCATAACAATACTTTATCATTTCTACTTCATCTTCGGTCTGTTTAGGATGACTCAAATCTGAGCGCTTCTGCGCTTCTTCACTATATTGCAAGCCTTGCCTCTTTATAGACGGGAGACCCGCACCAATACCCGCGTGACTAATCAGGTACCTATATGACTCTCTTTCTTCAAACTTGACCGTGGCATACAATGGCATACTATTTATAAAATCTATTACTGCTTTCAATAGCTCGTGATCGGTATCTTTACCTCCTGATTTATTGATCGCATCCATCAATTCAGATCCGTTAAATTTATACCATATACCAAGCTCTGCATTTCCCGGAAGCACAAATATCTGTCGCGGATATTTAACTTTATATTCTGCGATCTTAAGCAAAAGACCATACTTCTTCTTTAAATCATTTTGCATGTAATTGTTATAGTCGCCATCCGGATAGTACTTAGCATAGTCTTTTGGGTTTAGAGATGTTATATAGTCCCCTAACAAAACAACTTTGAATTCTGAATTACTTGCCAGATCAGGCTCCAATTTCGCCATTATGGTATTGAATGCCTCGAGGTCGGAATGCAAATCACCGATCACGGCAACATCTAAGGCATTAATATCCACGTTAATACCTGCTACGCCCCTATCCTTCCTGACTTCCTCCGTAGCGTTTCTAAAAAAAACGAGATCGGCTTTTGGCGAATTCGTTATCAGATTCCCGTTATCATCTTCTCCAATACTTCCCACCTGTTCTATGCTCTTACAAATACTTGCGACTGTATAAAACTCCTTAAATTCTGAAGTGGGCGTCCGCAGTTCCGGGGCCAAGCCGTAGCAACAGGTATTTATAAAAAATACCAGAAGGATTACTGAGGATATCGCTTTTATGGCTATTCTTTTCATGGTTTAATTACTTTTGTAAGTTTGTATAAATAACCCTTCGACTTCGCTCAAGGTATTTTATCCTAAGCACGTCTACAAATAAAATAAAAACCAAGCCGCCTTTAGTTTCCAGGCAGCTTGGCTATCTAGAGCGTCTAGACCCATAAGCTTTGCGCCCCTATGTCGCCATATCCACCTTCGCAATCAAAACTTATCAGACCTGATGCTTCGGCGGATCCGCCGTAGGCTATCTTCTATGAATAGCCCAATACACGAAGGCGGAGGTTTGCCCTTATCTAGAATATTACACCATAAGTGTATCATATTAATATTGTTAATACAATAGAAAGACAGCTATCTTTTTTTGCCCTAACAAAAATGCACTATTCGTAACAGTTCAGACGTAGAAGTATAAAATAGGGACTGTCCCAGGAGCGGCTTCGCGCGGTGATTGGGACTGTCCCTATTTTATACAGGTAACCTGTTATACCGGCGAGTGAATTAACGCTCCGGCGTGATTCTGTGATATGGGCAGTTTGTTTTTTTCAGGCGGGGACAGGATTTTAGAGAATGGGTTCTTTTTTCTGGTCAGAAGTATATCTTCCAGAGTTTTTATGGGATCCATACTGTTGAGCTTGGCTGTCTGTAGTATGGTCACTAAGACACTGTGGT
>CAZYZC010000092.1:0-5705 GCA_964650985.1 uncultured Planctomycetia bacterium
ATCGGTGGAAGGGATATTATTCTGGTCACCCCATGCCAGCGTAAGACGTTTTGGTCTCACATTCAGTCCGAAATTCATGGCTACAGACTCTCCGACCGTCAGGCTTTCGATGCGTCCGTCAATGATGACCTGTCCGGGAAGCTTGATCGCAGATTTATTATCGACCGCAAGCGGCTGCATACGGGTTCCTTTGCCCGCCATGTGCATCATAAGCACGCCTTTATCACGGCAAAGGTCCATGAGCGACATTCTCTTGCCGTATTGCTTATCTATTGCCCCTCTGTATTTTTCATCATACATACTTTCGTACATTTTGTTCGCGCGCTGCCATCCGTTGAATGTCCCAAAACCGTTGCTGGCACCATCCGGGTTTTTCCAGTTCTCTTCGGAAATAGAGATTATGACGGCGTCTTTAGGAAGGATCTGTCCGCGGCCTTTTTCAAAACGTTCCTGCCAAAACCGCGCGCCGTTGTCGGTCGAGGATACAAATATATACGCTCCATACCCCACCCCTGTCTGGGTTGGTATACCACTGATCTTCTCTATAGCGTCCAGCTGGCTGCGATGGGCGAGATAATCCTGCGCGAACCCGCCGACCGCGTCACGCCGCTTACTTATGATCCATTCAAACATCTTTTTCACATCAGCGGAACCACGTTGGAGCGTCATATCAACAGCGACGATCCGCTCAAGCATATCCTGGGATATTTTTCTCGGCGCGTTTTTCTTGATTGCATTATCTACCTTCGCCGCCGCATCTTTTGCCTTCGCTCTGGCATTCATGAGACGCGCCACTTTCTTCCTGATATCGGTCGTATTACAGGTGGGCAGTTGATCGACAAAATATTCCTGGAATGGCTCCTGGACAAGATTAGGATAGCGCATGAGCGCATTATTCAGAGCCGCGGCATATTTTTTATACAGCTCATAATCACGATACGGCCTTCCGCTTTTATCGACCTTGCCGGTAAACCCGTTCGCTATGATTATATGAGCGAGTTCATGCCTAGCTACGACCATCCTTTCCTCTTCGGTCAGATTATCGTAGATATAGGCGTCGATATGAGACTGCAGGAGTTCGTGATGAAAAGCGGGGCCACCCCTGCCGGGATGTACGCTCGCTGCCTTTCTGAGATCAAGACCTTTCTTCTCCAAAGCGTCTATGAGGCCCTCATGCCGCTGAAAATCGAATTCTACCCCGTCGATATAGAGAGGAATGGTCTTAAGCCTGCCATCGGTAAGACGGCTTGTATCATCGAAGAATTCTACTAAAACCCGATTGAACAGGTCGCTCTCGACGGGTTCAAGCGTAATATTCGCGTCCAGTCCCATCGCCTGTCTTCCCGGCGTGCCGGCGTTCGCGCGGCGGGCTTGATCCGCCTCGAAACCGGCCGGATCGTCCGGAGTAATGCCGCGCACGGCCGCGTAGGAGCGGCCTTTCTGCGCCGCCTTCCTTTCGGTCTCAATCCTTATCATTTTGGCAAATTTTTCTTCTATCGCTCTCGGAAGCTGAGCCCTGAGGGCATTGATATACGCCCTTTTTGCGGACGACGACATACCTAACCTGTTACATCTGACCTCGGCCTGCCTCATCAGATCATTGACTATATAACCGTTATCCAATTTGCTTACACCAACCTGCTCGGCTCTGGTGCGTATATACCCCGGTATATCTATCCTCCACACGACCACTCCGCCAAACTTTAAGTCTTCCGTCCTTCCCATGATACAAGCGGACAGGAAATCCGGTTCAAACTCCTCGAGCGTCACTTTGAGGCCTTCGGCCGTGGCCGCATCAAGAGATGCAACATACTTCTCACGCTCGCTTCTCTTCATAGACATTATAGCCGTCCTGGACGGCGGAGCGAGCGCATCGCCCCGCTCTACATCCTGTCCTTCGCTCGCATGCACCGGCGTCACGAGGATGTCCTGTATCGGGGTCCTTTGGTTCGTCAATATCTGTATATAAGGAGTGGGCAGATCTTTGGTTATGGACGGGCATACCACCATGTATGAGACGCCCTGCTTTTCGAGGAGCTTGGACATGCCTTCGGAGTGGAAACCGCCTGTCACGAGCACCGCGACCTGCAGCTTATCCTTCTTCATCTGGCCGAGGGTATTGTCTACGAGCGCCTTGTCGCGCTTTATCGCTATGGCATAGAAGTCCTCGAGTTTCGGCAGGGCTCTGGCTACGGCATCGTTAGGATCGTCCATCTCGTAGGCGAGTCCGTACTGTATCGTCTTCTTCTTTATAAAATCGGAGAATATCTCGTGCGAGAACCCGCTCTTATTATTCTCGAAATATTCATAGTCGCCGTTCAACAGTTTTATATTCACCAGGCCTATCAATATGTCGATATGCCTGGATAGCTTCTCGAGCGTCCTCTGGTCGTCGGTAGTGAAGAGCTTCTCCTTTATGTCGCCTTCCAGTTTCTTAATATCATTGAAGAGTTTCTCGTTCTCTATCCTGGAATAGACGGAGTTGTATATCGTATAGTTATAGAGGTTGGGATAATCTTTCGCGAGATCGAAACCGTTTGCAGTAGCCAGCGACCTCAGGTAGGTGTAGTAATCGGCCGATGATACCTTTCCGGTCTTGAACTCCAGGGACTTGTTAACAAGCTCGGTAAGGGCGTCCTTCGGGATGACCTTACTGATGGCATCTATGAGGGCGCTTCTTTCCTTGTCGGTAACGGTGAAGTCTATCTTCTTTTCGTAAATGAGGACGTTCGCCAATTTAAAGAAGTTATCGTAGGCCCTTAAATTTATTTTCGCCTTCTCGGCCTCGGCCTGCAGGAACTTCACGTAGTCGTTAAACGCCAGCTTCTTCGAATCGTAATCCTGGTATTTGGCGTCCATAAGCCTCAGGTCTTCGGAATATATGAAGGTCTTGAGCCTGTTTAACGCGCTTCTTATGCTGTTTAAGTACTTCTCGGTCTCACTCTTAAGGGGGTAGCTTGAGGTAAAAGCATTGAGGTTATCGATGTAGTAGGATCTCGTCTCCGCGCCGAAGAGCTTTATATTGTAATCGGTGGTAATGGAAAGGAATTCCGGGCCCGTGATCTCGCCCTTCTTCATGAAGTAGTCGGCAACTTCTTTACGCACTTCGTCGTCCGGGAAGGCCTTGAACCACGAGGTATCTATGACGCCATCGGCGCCTTCGACCGATACCAGGCTTACATTGTAATTCTTGTGAAGGGTCTCGAGGATCTTTACGATATTTGACTGGGCTTCATAGTTACAGTGGGCGTCCTGGATATGTATGACGAGTCTGTTGTCTTTGCCGGTGAATTTTGACTTCACAAGGCCGAATTCGCGCGGGACTACGATGCTTTCGGGGTTCGTTACGGTGATGTTCTGCGCCGGTGTCTTGACGGGGTCTGTCGTCGGAGCTGCATAAGCAAGGTTGGACAATATAAAAGTGGGTATTAAAAAGATTGAAATAAGTTTTATACAGAAATTTCCGCCGCGTGGCATTCCTGAGAATGTCATTTCCAACCTCCGTTAAGTTATTATATGTTAGGTTACTGGCTTTTTGTTTTGCTTATCCTATAGTCTATCATATTGCACAGATTAGTCAATAGAATATAACTGACTTTTTTATATCTTACGCTCCAACGCTTAGCACCTCCATCGCCTGCCTGTATACCAGCAACTCTCTGTGGTAATCCAACGGTATCATCGCGGGAAGGTATCGGAATATTCCCCTGCCGTTATAAATCACTCCGGGTATTCCAAAATTATCCAGCGCAAATGCGCCCTCAGGGATATCCTTCGGCAGCCTTGTCATCATCCTCAATAATATCTGGTAGGAATTCGCGGCCGCGACCACTTCAAATCCGTTAAATTCCAGAGTCCTGACCTCCATGAATTTTTCCGCAGCCGGCCTGTCGCCTTCCCGGATCAGGCGATCTCCCCGCGCGGCCCTGATGCCTATGTCGGAACGTTCCACGCCGGCCTCTGTCATTATGGAGGCGATTAATTCCTGGTAGGAAAGGCTGTTCCCGCCATCCTCCGTATTTATAAATTTAATGCTTTCTATGAGGCTATCTCCATAGCCCGCGGATCTAAGGTAGCTTCTTAACTCTGACTCTGCCTTAAAAATCTTCCCATAGAGGATGCAGTTTACAACGTTTTTGGGAGAATTTTCCATGTTTTCGGAGCCGAACATATCGTACACCAGGACGCCCTCGCTCGTCACGGCGGCCGATCTTACATCCGGCATTACGGCCGGCATTGGTTCTCCGTTATGGATACTTTCTATTGCGCGCTTCCTTGAACCCACGCTCTTCTCGAGCATTCCACGCAGTGAGACGAGTTCATCTACGCTGAACGGGCCGGCCTTACGGAGCCGGGAGGATACGTAGGCAAGCGCGCCCTCCAGCTCGTTCTTTGAGCACGGTCCGGCAAGGATCGCAAGCACCCTGCCATCATCCGGCGCCGAGGAGCTCTCCATAACAGACCGTAAATACCTGAAGATATCTCCCGAAAGGATGGATTCCGCCAGCTCTTTGTCCGGAAGATCGAGGTACAGCCCCGCCTTCACCGAATTTTTAAATTCAGGCGCGCCGCGGAACTTTTTCAGCTCTACCAGATCCCGCATGCCGGTCAACATCTTATCAACCCTGAGATATAGGTCGGAGGAAACGCCGTCCGGTATCCCCACGGTAAAACGGTCTACCGGCGCCGGCGCGTGCCTTTTCCGGTCGGAGATGTATGCCGTAAGAAGGGTGATGAAATAAGCCGCCGCGGTTATGCCCACGATCGCCGTCAGGCCTCTTATAAAAATAGGCGATACGTAAGCCTTCTTACCGATCACGTCGAATAAAGCCGTCGTCATCATTATGAAGAGCGGGCCCAGATATAGAAATGAGACGCGCAGGCCGAGCTTCGTGTTTTCCCAGAGATCCGCGGGCTTTATGCCGGCCACTTTCTTCATCCCCACTTCCCATTTCCTGCCGTAGTGCGTGGTCAGCTGCCACAGATGGGCGCGGCCGGTGACGAGCTCCACCGTAGCCTGGTAGCCGGCGATCATGACATTGATAAAGTACCCCGTGATCAGGTATGCCACTGAAGCTATTTTAAGGCCCATTGCGATAACCGGACGCTTCCGGCCTTTTGCGTGATATTGACCGTAAATATAGGCGCCCATTAAGCAATAGGCGAGCCCGATCGGAGGCAGGGCGAAACAGAAGAAAGCCGTCATCGCCGCTATAAACGCCGTCTCGTGCGGCGTAAGCCTTCCCTCTTCTATGCGCGAAGCCTGCTCTCTCAGCCGGCGAACTTCCTTTTCAAATTCGGTCTTTTTATCCGGGTCGGCTGAAGCGGCACGGGTCGAAAGGCCGTCGGCAGTCTTACGGATCTCGTCTACGGTGACGTGCAGTTTAAATTTGTCGTTTGGCCCCGGTATGATAGCGGCTATCTGAGAAAGCAGGGTCATAGAGATCTGCGGAAACGCGAATAACAGGAAACCGCCGAGCGCCGGGTTTATCGGCATCCAGTCGAATATCTGGGGTACACAGTTCCTCATTGTATCCGACAAAAGCCGCAGGCCTTCGCCTAAAACCGGAATAGCTAAAATCCGCCCTCCCACTATCGGCAGCATTGGAAGAAAGCTCAATCCCCACAGATAGGTAACTATCGTGGATAAAAAATAAAGGTACGAAGATACTCCGCTTCCTCCGATAACCATGAAGAATTCGAAG
>CAZYZC010000093.1:0-5669 GCA_964650985.1 uncultured Planctomycetia bacterium
CGAACGTCACGATCGGCACCACTACGAAGATATCGACCGGATGCGGCAGCCTGTATGTAACGATAAATGAGGACGAGAAGGCTTTGCCTTTCGAAGTCTTTATGTCTATGGGTAAGGCCGGCGGGTGCGCGATGAGCCAGCTTGAAGCTATAGGAAGGCTCGTATCGCTTGCCTTAAGAAGCGGCGTAGAGACTGCCTCTATAGTGGAGCAGCTGCGCGGCATAAGGTGTCCTTCGCCAAGCTGGGAGAAGGGCGGGAGGATATTCTCCTGCAGTGACGCCATAGCCAGGGTCCTTGAAAGAAGGGTCCAGGACGCCAAGGCCAAGCGTACGGCTGAAAACGGCAAAAAAGAGAGCCTTTCGAGCCCGGCTGACGTCTCCACCGGGGTTGTTGAGTCCTCGGGAGGATCGGCAAAGACCCATACCAAGGCAAAGACCGAGAATATAGTGGGCGTTTGCCCGGATTGCGGCAGCGCTCTATGGCACGTAGAGGGCTGCATGGTATGTAAGTCCTGCGGGTACTCGAAGTGCGGCTAACCTTCAAGTCTATAGGCAGCCCGTAGGTTATCCCGATTTTCGTAGGAAATCGGGATAGCTTCAAGTCTATAGACAGCTCGCAGGCGCTAATTTTGTGTATACAAAATTAGATATAATTTCAGTCTTACCCCTTGCAAAAGTCAGATTTTGTGGTAGACTTATACAGCATAAAAATCCTTCGGCAGGCTCAGGATTTTACCCCGAGCCGGGTCGAGGGGTAATAAAAGGGAGGTGTCTGCATGGAATGGTTGACGTTCGTTGTTGTTGACCCGGTAAAGGCGATGTTCGTGAAGATATTCGGATATGTACCTTCGCTAGCCGGTGCGCTCGTTATCCTGGTGGTTGGCTGGCTTATTGCCAAGCTCCTGGAAACCGTAGTTGTAAGGCTGCTTAAAGCCGTTCGTCTGGATATGGCAAGCGATAAGTCCGGTATAGCCAATGTATTGGCCAAGGGCGATATAAAGGCGACTCTCTCCGAGCTTATAGGAGGAGTGATCTACTGGATAATAATACTGGTGGTTCTCGCTACGGCGCTTTCCGCGATGAATCTGGGCATAGCCGCAGATCTCGTAACCAGGTTAGTTGAATATATTCCTAATCTGCTGGCGGCCATATTCATACTGGTGGTCGGGACCATTTTGGCCAATTTCGTCTCGACGATCGTCCGCACTACGGCTTCAAATGCCGGAATAGGCAAAGCGAAGCTGTTGGCGCAGATCACACAGGTTATTATAGTAATAGTCTCCATCGTGATAGCGATAGAGCAGCTGAAGATAGCTACGACCCTGATAATCCTTTCGATCAATATAATATTGATGTCGCTGGGATTGGGGATAGCCATAGCGTTCGGGCTCGGCTGTAAAGAGATAGCCGGCAAGCTCGTCCAGGATATCATCAACGGATCCAAGAAATAGGTATAAGGCAGTCATAGTTTCAAAAAGGGGCGGTCATTCGACCGCCCCTTTCTTTTAAATAGGGACAGCGACCATTTTTCTATCGGTAAAGTCAGGAAAAATGGTCGCTGTCCCTATTTCCGGTGTATAATGTACTCCTATGGCGAACGCGCTCTACGTACATATCCCGTTCTGCAAAAGGAAGTGCATCTACTGCAACTTCTACAGTTGTATATATGAGGAGGCCGAGGCCTCCGGTTATGTGGACGCGATACTATTTCAGCTCGGCAAGCTGACGCCTTCGGCGCCGTTTAAGACGGTATACGTAGGCGGCGGCACTCCGACGGCGCTCGGCCTGCCTATCCTTAAGAAACTCTTACAGGGCCTCTCCCGGGTGTCAAAGGGCTCCGCCGAATTCACCTTCGAGGCCAATCCGGAGAGTATGGACCGGGACAAGATGAAGATGCTCTTAGATCACGGGGTCAACCGGCTCAGTATAGGGGTGCAGTCGCTCAGGGACGAGAAGCTCAAAAAATTGGGCAGGATCCATAATGCCGCCAAAGCTGTCGCGTCGGTAATGGACGCCTCAAAGGCGGGTTTCGGCAACATATCGATAGACCTCATATTCGGTTTATGGAACGAAAATCCGGATAGCTGGAAAGCTGAGCTCGGGGAGGCGGTAAGGCTGCCGGTAAAGCATGTTTCGTGTTATGAGCTTACCTACGAGAGCGGTACCCCTCTCTTCGAAATGCTCGAAAATAAAGCTATAGCTCCGCCGGAAGACGATACCGCGGCGGGTATGTACGCCGCCGCGATCGAGGAGCTGGCTTTAAGGGGTTTTAAACAGTATGAGGTTTCCAACTTCGCCAAGCCCGGCTTCGAATCGCGTCATAACATTAATTACTGGGAGAACTCGGCCTATCTGGGGCTGGGCGCGTCCGCCTTCTCTTATGACGGTGATACCCGCTCCCGTAACGTATCGGACGCCCGCGAGTACGCCAGGCGCATAATGGCCGGCAAGAGCGTCACCGAGTTCAGCGAAAGGCTGCCCCCCGAGAGAAGGGCCAGAGAGACCGCCGCCGTTAAGATAAGGACGAGGGAGGGCATAGATTTCAATTGGTTCAGGGAGAAGACCGGGTATGATCTCCGGGATATAGGAAAGAAGGCGATACCGAAACTTATAGATGAAGGCCTTATAAGGTACGTAAGGGATAAGGATGCGGTTACTGGGATAAGCCTTAAAAGAAAAGGTTTTTTATTCTGCGATACCGTTTCCAGTGATTTGCTTTGATACGGGTTTTATGTTAAAATAACGATGGAAAATACCCAAGGAGAGACAGATGAAAAAGATAGTGCTTCTGAGGCATGGCGAGAGCATCTGGAACAAGGAGAACCGTTTCACCGGATGGACCGACGTGGATCTTTCCGAGAAAGGGGTCTCAGAGGCCCATAAGGCGGGCAAGGCCCTTAAGGACGGCGGATTTGTCTTCGATGCGGCGTACACCTCGGTTCTCAGAAGGGCTGTAAAGACATTATGGATAGCGCTGGAAGATATGGACCTTATGTGGATATCGGTGCACAATTCGTGGAGGCTGAACGAGCGCCATTACGGCGCGCTGCAGGGGCTGAACAAGTCCGAGACGGCCTCCAAGTACGGCGAGGATCAGGTTCTCGTCTGGCGCAGGAGCTACGATGTTCCGCCGCCGGCGTTGGAGAAGGGCGATCCCCGTTCCCCGGCCAATGATCCGCGGTACAAAGACCTCGACAAGAAAGATATACCGCTCACGGAGTGCCTTAAAGACACGGTCGCGAGGTTCCTGCCCTATTGGCATGAAACGATAGCCCCGGCCGTCAAGTCCGGCAAGCGCGTCATAATAGCCGCGCATGGCAACAGCCTAAGGGCGCTGGTGAAGTATCTGGACGGCGTATCGGATAAAGATATAGTCGGATTGAATATACCCACGGGGCTGCCGCTCGTATATGAGCTCACAGACGATCTGAAGCCGATAAAAAATTATTATCTCGGAGACCCGGAAGACGTAAAGAAGGCAATGGAAGCCGTGGCCAATCAGGGGAAAGCGAAGAAGTAGCTGTCCCCTTCGCCGGAGGCTTCACACCAAATTATAAGAGAAAGATGGTGAAAAATGATCAGGATAAAAAGGGCTCTTATAAGCGTTTCGGACAAGGCGGGGCTTCCGGAGCTTGCGAAGACTCTGGATAAATTCGGCGTCGAGATACTGTCTACCGGCGGGACCGCCAAGGCGATAAGAGAACTTGGCATAAAAGTAAAGGATGTTTCCGAGTACACGGGCTTTCCCGAAATGCTTGACGGAAGGGTCAAGACCCTGCACCCCAAGGTGCATGGCGGCCTGCTCGCATTACGGGACAGCAAGAAGCATATGGAGACCGTTAAAGAGCACGGCATAGGGCTGATAGACATGGTCGTCGTCAACCTCTATCCGTTCGAAAAGACCGCGGCCAAACCCGGTGTAAAGCTTGAAGAGGCCATAGAGAATATAGATATAGGCGGGCCTTCGATGTTGAGGAGCGCGGCCAAGAACCATCGCTCGGTCTGCGTGGTATGCGACCCGTCCGACTACGGCAGGGTCATGGCCGAGATGGAGAAGACCGGAGGCGGTGTCGATGAGGAGCTTCTTGCGGAGCTTGGGAAAAAAGTTTTCGCCAGGACCTCCGCGTATGACGCGGCGATATACGGGTATCTAAGCCGGAAGCCGGGAGCCGTAGGCCGGGATCCGGAAAAAAGTTTTCCTGACAGTTTAAGCCTGAATTTCAAAAAGATCCAGGACCTCCGCTACGGGGAGAACCCCCATCAGGGCGCGGCCTTTTATAGGGACGAGGCCGGAAGCCCCCCGAGCGTGGCGGACGCCGCGCAGCTCCACGGAAAAGAGCTCTCGTTCAATAATATCATAGACTTAAGCGCGGCCCTTGAGATAGTAGGCGAGTTCGCCGACCCGGCCGCGGTGATAATTAAACATACCAACCCGTGCGGAACGGCCGCGGCCAAAGATCTGAAGACGGCTTATCTGGATGCGCTGGACTGCGATCGCCTAAGCGCCTTCGGAAGCGTCGTCGGGTTCAACAGGCCGGTTGACACAGAACTCGCCGACACGATACTTAAGGAGGCCGATTTTGTAGAGTGTATCATAGCCCCTTCTTATGAAGCCGGGGCGCTTGAAGCCCTGAAAGCGAAGAAGAACCTGCGTCTTCTCGAGTTGAAGGACCTGGGGCGGAAGGCCGCCGGCCCGGATAAGGACTTTAAGAAAATAGCAGGAGGGCTTCTGGTCCAGGACAGGGATACCGGGCCCCTGGACGAGTCGTGCCTTGAGGTGGTGACAAAAGTTAAGCCGACAAAAGAAGAGATGAAGTCGATGCTGTTCGGATGGATCGTGGCAAAACATGTCAAGTCCAACTCCATAGTGCTGTCCCGGGGCACTAAGACCGTCGGAGTCGGCGCCGGCCAGATGTCGCGCGTCGATTCAGTCTTGATAGCTTCCAGGAAGGCCGGGGCGAGATCTAAAGGTTCGACATTGGCAAGCGACGCTTTCTTTCCGAAAGAAGACGGCATAGAGCAGGCCGCCGCGGCCGGAGTGAAGGCTATCATACAACCCGGCGGCTCGATACGGGATAAAGAGGTTATAGCGATGGCGGATAAGCTGGGCCTGGCCATGGTATTTACGGGAACCAGACACTTCAAACACTAAATGACTTACCCCGAAGCCCTGAAGTATCTGGACTCTTTCATAAATTACGAGAAGAAGAACGTATACGGCTATATAGAGTCCTTCAAGCTGGAACGGATGGAGAGGCTCGCGAAAGATCTCCTCAACCCTCAGCTCGACGTAAAGTCCATACACGTGGCCGGGACCAAGGGAAAAGGCTCCGTATCCGCCATAACGCATTCCATACTCAAGTCGCAGGGCCTTAATACCGGCCTGTATACATCGCCCCACCTTGAAGATTTCCGGGAAAGGATACGATTAAATGACTCCCTTATAGGCGAGGATGACGTAGCGCGCCTTATGACGAAAATGAGGCCTGTGATCGACGGGAGCGCCGAACCCAGGCCGTCTTTTTTCGAGGTCTATACGGCGCTTGCCTACCTGTACTTTTCCGAAAAAAAGGCGGATCTGGCGGTATACGAGACGGGCCTGGGGGGCAGGCTGGACGCCACCAACGTCCTGGAGCCCCTTGTTTCGGCGATAACGCCGATAAGCTATGA
>CAZYZC010000094.1:0-5457 GCA_964650985.1 uncultured Planctomycetia bacterium
GCTGGCAATCGACGTATTGCTTGACGCTCTTATAGGCGCTTATGACGCCTACAGGATCTTTCAGCCTGTCAAATCTGGATATCTGGGATATGATGGGCTTGTCCTTGACTATGCCGTACTTGCTCAGGACGCCGTCTATTACATCCTGAGGCAGCTCCCTGTTTTTATCGCTCAGCGGATCTATGGACGGGGATATTAGAAACTGTCTGATGGGCAGCTTCCATGAAAAACTCGGCGAGGAAAAGACCGCCGCGTCGTATTTAACCACAAATTCCTTTAGAAATTTCCAGACCTCCTTATCGGGGTTTGAGACATCTATATGGCAGCGCCAGACCCATTTATTATCCTTCTTTTTATCGATCAAAACGATCGGCTGCGGATCATGGACATATACTATATCGCCGTATGTATCTATCTCGTTGATATTCATCCGGCTCGTTTCCATGAAAATATCAAAGTCCTCCTGCTTTATGTCTTCCTTCTTCCCGTGAAGCGCGTTGTGAAACTTCTTCGTCACTTCAAAGAACTGCGCGCCTCCTTTGATCACGTCCCAGCGCGCGTCCACCTGCAATTCCTTTAAAAGCGGCACCATGCGGTTTAAGATCTCGGCGACACCTCCGCCGACGGAGGTCGAGTTGATATTCTGTATGACCTTCCCCTTCAGCTTATTGCCGATGCGCCTCAAGTCGTCGATGGTCGCCTGCCCCACTATCGGGATATACTCTTCTATCCTTGCCATATGCTCATCATATATATTTTAACGCCTTTTGGGTTATTGTGCTCCTGAGGTCCTCCAGGGTATAGGTATAAGGATCCAGCCTCGATATCGCGTCGGCCAGCTTCTTATTGCCCAGGGAATTCTCTATCCAGTACGAGAAGTCGTTGGTCTTCTTGCCGATCCGGAGCCGCGCTTCGAATATATGGAAGTATATCGAGTCTATCGATATATTCTCCATGATACGGCAGAAGTCCGGCAGGTCATTGGCCTCATATCCCGTAGGCAGGATAAAGCTTACGGACTTCATGAAGTAGAACGCGTTGCTCCGATGGGTCGCTTTCAGCTTCGCTTCGGGCTCTTCCCTGATGTAATTCTCGATAACGGCGACGAAGGCCCCGCGAAGTTCGGCTATGGTGCTGAATTGCACCGTATCTATACTGGCCAGCTCCTCACCAAGCTCTTTCTCTCCGAGAGCGTTGGTGACCCAGTACGCGAAATCATTCGGAGGTTCGGGCGACAGGTACTGATGCTGCTGCAAAAATCTATGCGTATGGTGGTAGATGCTCGATTCCGGCACTTCCTTGATGCGCTCCAGCAGGTCCCCCAGGCTAAACGCTTTCAATCCGGTAAGCTCGGAAAGATTCAAGCGCGTGTAGAAAAGGAAAGTCTCGCTGGCTTTTTTTATCTCTTTTTCTTTCATGAGGCACTCCGACCCGCATTTTCCAGCACTATCTTCAAAAACTTCACCACGTCGCGCGTATCCTTTAAATACAGCCGCGCTTCCGTCCCCTTCGGTTTACCCACGAATATCGTCATTCCCCTGCCCTTTAAAGATCTGAAAGCGTCCTCGTCCGTAACGTCGTCCCCGATGTAGACAGGGAACACCTTGATCTTTTTTGAACTCAATACGAATTTTCTCCGGGCCAAAAGCCATAAGACCGCCTTGCCCTTGTCCCATATCACAGGGGGCCTTACCTCAAGAACCAGCTTGCCCGTTTTAACGAGCACATTTTTCCGCACCTCGTAAAGGAGGAGCGCCGAATAAAATTCCGTCTTTATTAGAGCCCTGTCTCTCTTATCCGCCGCCCTGTAATGCACGCTCAGGGAATAGCCCTTATCTTCTATAAAGACGCCCTTGACCGGAGAAAGTTTTTTTTCTAACTTGCTTTTGATCTCCGCGAGCGTCTTTGTGTACCGGTACGGAAGGGGGCTTTTAAAATCTATCTTCGGGCCTCTTATCTCAAACCCGTGATTGCCGACATAAATTATATTTTTTAAGCCTATCCGCCCCGAGACATCCTTTAGCGCCCGGCCGCTCACGATGGCTACTTTGCAATTCGGCGCCTTTGACAGCCGCCGCAGCAGGTAGTTCGTCTCCATCGACATGGCTGCTTTGCCGGGCGTTTCCGCGATAGGGGCCAGGGTTCCGTCGTAATCGAGAAACAGATAAACGAACTTGCCCTTCAGGGCTTTTTTGATATTGCCCAGGCCCGAAAAGAGATACGCCGCCTTTCTCACAGGGCGCTGCCGGCTTTTTTTATCGTGGTCAGATCGGTAATTACGCTTCCCGCCCATTTGTAAATATTGTTATTCATCACGATCTTACGCATGTTCTCCATGCGCCTCTTCTTTTCCGGTATGGGCATGTCGGCCGCCAATTTAATGCTGTCGGCGAATTCCTCTATCGAATACGGGTTTATCTGTATCGCGTCGGTCAGTTCTTTGGACGCCCCGGTAAAACAACTCAGTATCAGGCTGCCGCTCAGATCATTCTTAGTCGAAATATATTCCTTGGCTACAAGGTTCATCCCGTCATGCAGGGAACTCACTATGCATATATCGGCGATCCTGTAAAAAGGCTTTATCTCCTCCGGGGAAAAATGGCGCTTAAGATATATGATGGGCTTCCACTCGTCGTCCATGTGCTTCCAGTTTATCTTCTCCGCCAGCTCGTCCAGCTCTCCCATGAGATCGTGATATCTTTTTATATGTGTACGGCTAGGGGCGCCTATCTGGATGAAGACAAACTTCTTTTTGTGGCCCGGATACTTCTCCAGGAAGCGGTCCACCGCCATCATGCGCTCCGCCAGGCCTTTTGTATAATCTATCCTGTCGACGCCAAGGGCCACTATCTTGCCGTCCAGCTCAAACTCCTTGCGGATCCTGTTTATCTGCCCGGCTTCGCCCGGATCGACTTTTGAGTTTATGCCGATATCGACGCTGATGGGGAACGACCGTATGAGCGTCTCTTTCGATGCCCGGATCACGCTGAACTTTTCGGTGTCGACGCGGCACTCGAGAAGCCTGTTGGCGGTATCGATGAAATTATTGCAGTGGTACTGCACGTGAAAGCCTATAAGGTCGCAGCCCAGCATGCCGTCCATGATCTCCGTCTGATAAGGGCATATCGAAAAGACTTCCGGGTTCGGCCATGGTATGTGCCAGAAGAGAGCTATGGTGGCGTCGGGCCTTTTCGCTTTTATCATCTGCGGCAGGAGCGTGAAGTGGTAATCCTGAATAAAGATAAAAGGATTCTTTGCCGGGAGCTCTTCCAATACGCTTTCCGCGAATTTCTGGTTGACCTTCTTGTAGATCTCCCAATCCGAATCCCTGAAGGTCGGCCTTGTGTGGGTTATATGGCAAAGGGGCCATAAGCCTTCATTTGAAAACCCGTAGTAATACCCGTCCTCTTCTTCCTTGGACAGCCATACCCTTTTAAGTATATAGCGGTTATCTTCCGGAGGAACCCCGAGCTTGTTCTTCGAATTGACAAATTTTTTATCGGCGTTGCCGCTGCCATGGGCGATCCATGTCCCGCCGCAGGCGCGCATTATTGGGTCAAGGGCGGTTACGACGCCGCTGGCCGGGCGGACGCATTCGGCAATGCCCGTAGTCTCATTCATTATGTGCGTATACGGCTCCCTGTTCGACACTATGAACAGGGCGTTCTCGCCGAGCTTTGACTTCACCACGTCTTTTAACTTCGCGTCGGTCCATTGATCCTCTTTTTGGATCCTCTCAGTAGCTTCCTCGCTTGCGGCTTTACGAGCCACTCTGAGGCTGAGCGCGGCCTGCTCCACTTCACTGGCTAACTTACCGAGCTCGCCCCTCCCTTTGATGGGATGTTTGATATCGATCTCGCCTTTCTGAAATCTCTTGAACCACTCGGTAAGCTGCTCTACCGGAGCGGTGAATATCTGCCGCTGTACGATGAGGGATATCAGCACGATGAATATGATCAGCGTTATCAGAACCGTACTCAGCCGCTTCCACAGCTCGGCCAATTGCGTAAATACATACGACGTATCATATAAGACCTCTTCGGCCCCTATGATATTCCCTTCGTCATCCGCTATCGGCAGCACATAGCTATAAATACTATAATCCTTGAATTGTTCGATCGACCCGTGCGCAGCCTTGTTTGCGATCGCTTCTTTTATGTAGGGCCTAGCCACATCCTTCCACCCGGAAAATTTGTCCGTGATGGCCATGACATTGCCGTCTTTATCGTAGATGACGCAGCCCTGCGACCTCTCCCGTTTCTGAAATTTCTCAACCAGCCACCTGGCGTCGCGTATATTGCTGTTCACCAGCGCGTGCCTCATGGATAGCTCCATGCTCTCGGCCACGGCCCTGGCCTTTCGCGTTATCTCGTCCAGCAGCCTCGACTCTTCGGATCTCACCTGAAATATACCGAAACCTATAAAAGCCATGGTAACGATAAGCAGGATCGGCAGTATAAACAGCAGTATTCTCTTCATATCAAGCTCTCCCGGATAAAGGCCTGCGTTCTATTCATTCCCTATGCATCAGATATCAGCTCTGTATACACTATCACTATACCTCATCTCTCTAAAAAAACAAAGAGGGTATTAATCTAATGTGCCTCAAGCTTGCTAGCGGCTGGCTCTATTTTTTGATAAGCTTATTGTACAAAAGCGCCAATAGCGCGCATCCTATCCGCAAGACCAAAAGCCTTAACATCCAGTTTCATAGGCCCCTCCTTTTTTATACTATAGCTTACCTGCCATTCGCGAAATATATAAATCTACCCGCCGCCTGTCTTAGATCGGCGGGTTACATCTTTAAATACGGGCAGGGCTTGCCGTAACCGTAATTATGAAAAAGGTCCGCCGGACGATTGGACAGCCTGAGCGATTTATACATGAAAAGAAGGTGGCCGATACCATGCTGACCGCCAGGGACCGCGGCCCTCATCATGTACTTCTCTTTTTCCATCATGACTCCTATTATATACCAATCGGCCGGGTTTTAAACAAAAAACGGGGACCGTCCCAAAAGCGGCTCTCCCCCGCGGCGATTTAGGACCGTCCCTGTTTTATTTCGGCTTATCCCCTGCTCTATCTAATAAAAACCGGTGCAACAACGTCGGGCTCTCGCCCCTTCCATATTCCCCGGATTATTTTTACGCGATATTACCCAGATCCGTTTTAACGCTGTTTACCTTTTCCGTTAAACTCTCAAGCGCGGCCTTCGCGTCATCCAGTTCTTTCTGTTTTAAATCCAGCAGCTTGACAAGCTTCTTTATCTCAAAATCTTTTTGCTGGAGCAGCAAAACATTCACGGCATTGGACGCTCTTACCGATTGGGCCGCGTATTCGTTATTTGCGTTGATGATCAGAACGGCTATCCCCAATATAAGGACCAGGCCCACCGCGATAACCAAGACATTCTTATCTTTCATGCCACCCTCCTCTGTTTATAAGCAGTTTATAATG
>CAZYZC010000095.1:0-5451 GCA_964650985.1 uncultured Planctomycetia bacterium
CGAAGACGTCGAGGTCGAGCGTTATATAGACGTGCTCCGAAAGGCTGGCCGTCGCTTTATCCTTCCACATCGGCATCTCAAGTATGTCATGCACGCTTATGGACTTTATCCTGCCGTTCGGCTGCGAGGCCAGGAAGTCCTTCTCTTCTTTGGAGTAGCTTCTCATGCCTATCTGGACTATCGGGCAGATCTCCGATATTCTGCGGGCGACGCAGCCGTGGTTCAGCTTGGAGCCGAAATACTCGTCGCGCATATCGTAATGGGCGTCGAGCTGCAGTACCGAAAGGTCGGGATAGGCTTCTTTCATCGCCTTCACCGCGCCTATCGATACGGAATGTTCGCCGCCCAGGAGGATCGGGAATTTGCCGGCCTTCACTATCTCGGCCGTCGAGGCGTGGACTTTTCCAAGGAGCGCCTCGGGCTCCAGGCCCTCCGTCGCCAGAGGCTCCATGGTGTGCAGGCCTATCTTGAAGGTCTCCTGGTTGAGCTCCTCGTCAAACCTCTCCAGATATCTTGAGGAATCTACTATGGCGGCGGGGCCGTTCTTGGCCCCGTGTATATATGTGGTCGTCTTGTCGTAAGGCACCTGGAGTATCACGGCTTTAGCCTTCTTGAAGCTCGCGTACTCCTCCTCCAGCCCTAAAAAATTTTTCTGTATATTATTATCCATTTTTAATCAGCCTTGCCGATAATGCGGCCGTCATCTCCAGAACCTTTGCCGCGCGGGCCTCGTCCATCGCTCCGACCCCGCACGACGGCGTAACGAGGGACGACATGAGCTTTTCGTCCACACCCTTGTCCGATAATATCTTTACGGCCTCCTTACACTTTTCCGCGATCGAGGCGCAGGTTTCTTCGTCTATGGCCTCCGATGTGGGCACTATGCCCCAGGCTATCGTACCGCCGCGCGACGTAAAATCCTTTATATCCCCGTGATAGAGGGAGAACTCTTTGGTAAAATTATAGGCGTCGAAGTTCAATATGTCAATATCCCTCTTCAGAAGGACCGGCCAGTCCGTGTTGCCGCAGCAGTGAAGCCCCGCAAGCGCGCCCTCTTCCTTTATCGCGCCTACAAGCTCGTCAAGTTTACGGGCGAGGTCCCCAAGGCTTATGTTGATAAAGCTCGAGCCTATAGACACGAGGTACGGCTCGTCTATGAATATGATGACCGACGGGTTTATCTTCTTTAGGCGCCTTATCTGCCACCTGGCTTTCATGACGAGCGTCTTTGTAAGGGCCTCGAAAAGGTCCTTTTCGTAAATAACGGCCCTCTTATTCTCGTCCGTGAGAAAGAGGCCGTAGCTTAACGGCCCGGTGATGTGCCCTTTGACATATTTTATATCCTTGAGGCCCTTTACCGCCTCGGGAAACTCATATAAGCCCTGCGCCCTGTCCTCCGATATTTTGAAAAATTCGACATCCCCGTCCAGATATCTGGAATATACTTCCTCTATCCCGGCGGCCGCTTTCGAGGTATCTACGTGTATCGTCTTCTTCTCTTCATTACAAACGATGCCGGGCAGGCCCTCGGCGTACTGGACATACATATTTTCGAGGAACGATCTCTTGGGGAGCTGGGGCCAGAAGGGTATCGATTTGAAGTTTTCGCAGATGACCCGGCAGGCCGTCTTCGGGTCGGTGAAAGGCACGCTTCCTATACCGGTAGCTTCAAAATTAAACTTCAAATTATCTGCCCCAGTCGCTTAACCGCTTTATTCTTTTAAGCATATTGGGATGCGTGCTCATGAGCTCCATCATCTTATCGCCGAAGCCCAGCTTGACATCTTTCCTCGTAAGCGCGGCCATCTCGGAGGGCGATATGTCGCCGGATCTGTCGAGATCGAGGTTCTTCAGGTCGCTTAAGTCGCTTCCGGCCCTGGAGGGGTCGTTGGCGAAGAACGCCTTCATTCCCTCAACGTCCTTTATCGCCTCCTTGGGCATTCTGGCGGAACCGTATACAAGCTTGTAAAGGGCCGAAGCGAGCGCCGAAGGCCTGTTGCCGAGATCCACTGATCCCTTATCGGCGAAATATTCCCTTACCCTCGACGCGTAAAGGACGAGAAGATTGGTTATGAAATAAAACAGAAAAGCGGCGAGGCCTATAAGCGCCGTCCCGCCCGAGGAATTCCTGTCGCGCCGGCCGCCGAAGAATAGCATCTGCCAGGCTATGCGGTATAGTATCATCGGTATCACGGACAGTACCGTGATCGTCAGGACGTCCCGGTTCTTTATATGGCTCATCTCGTGCCCCAGGACCGCCCTCAGCTCCTCGTCCGACAGGAGGCTCATTATACCTTTCGTCACGCATATCCTTCCGTCCCTTATGCTGCGCCCGAAGGCGAAGGCGTTCGGTATCGGAATGTCGGCTATCCCTATGCGGGGGACGGGTATGTGCGCGGCCGTGGCAAGAGCCCTGACCATCTGATGGAGCCTGGGGTTTTCGCTCTCTTTAATATACTTCACGCGCATCGACCACTCGACTATCTTAGGCCCTATCATGTATTGAATGAACATGATAACAAAAGAAAATACCAGATAGAAGTAGAAGTTCGTTACCCCCATCCGGTAGCCTATGACCGCGATCACGGCGTATATTATCGCGAACAATACCGCCGTTAAAAGGAACATCCTTACTTTTAGTGCCCACATAAAACGTTTCTCCTGCGCCTACGGTTTGCTGAAATAATATGTTACCTCTTTGACGCCGCGCGTTCAAGTTCTTTCTTGACGCCGGAAAGCCCGGCCTGGGGATCCACCCCCTGGAGCACGGCCCTCTGTATAACGTTATCTATATCTCTTGTATAGGCGTCCCAATTGGCTATCGCCGGGGGACCTTTCGAATCTTCGGCCTGGGCGAAGAGGACCTTCTTGAATTCAGGGTCCATATCGATAATGGCCCACGTATCCTTATTCGGCGGAAGATAAGTGTCCTGTTTGATTAAAGCGGCCTCGTACAAAGCCTTCTGTGTCCCGGGGGAGGACAAATACAGGATAAATGCCCACGACTCTTTCTTATACCTGGACTGCTCGAATATCCCCATTACCCTGCCGCCGATGAACGCGGTCCTCTTCCCCGACGGGCCTTTCGGCATCATGGCTATAGACCACTTTCCCGCTATTTCCGGAGCCAGGATGCGGAGCTCGTCTATCTTCCAGTTCCCGGATATCGCTATAGGAAAATCCCCGGTCCTCATACCCTGCTCGGGAGGTATCTTCGTCTTCGGGACATTGTACTTCGTATAAAGTTCGGAAAAGAACTTCATGGCCTTCACCGCTTCGGGGGAGTCTATTAAAACCTGCGAATAGTCGGGTGAATAATAATCCCCGCCGGCCTGCCATAAGAACGGCGAATATCCTATCCATCCCAGAGACCCCCAGTCGAAGATCATTCCTCTGCCGGACCTGTTAAGGTCGGTCAGCGTACCGGTCAGCTCTTCCCATGTGCGCGGAGGCTCTTTTACGATGTCGGTTCTGTAGTACAGGACGTACTCTGTAAGGTCGAAGGGCACCCCAAAGACCTTGCCCTTATAATCTATCGAATTCCACAATCCGGGAAATATGGCCTCTTTTATCCCGGCCACCTCTTCGGGGTATTCGGCCGCCAGATCTATCATGGCGCCGAACGTGCCGAACTCCGTGGCCCATGTCAGGCCCAAGAGCCCTATATCCGGGGCGAGGCTTCCGGCTATCGAGGTAAGGTATTTCGAATGCGCCTGGCCCCAGGACATCGCCTGGCAATTAATCCTTATCCCGGTCTTCTTATAAAAATCTTCCGCCAATGAATTTATCGTCATGGCCTGACTTTCGGAACCCGTCAGCCACATCGTTATTTCCGGCGGTTTGCCTATGCCCCCATCGCTATTTTTCCCGCATCCCGCTATCAGTAAGCAGCCGACAAGAATTAAGGCCAGGCTTCTTTTCATTTTTCCTGTTTATTTCTTATAACTTAGTGCGAAGCCTGCCCGAAGGGCGGGCGGAGCCTCCCCGTAAGGGAAAACTTATAACCGGTCTATATCCTGGCAAACACCTGCTGCATCACCAGCGCCGCCGCTCCGCAGGCGATCGAATCCTCTTCCAGGCTTGTGGGGGCTATCCTGACTATCTTCAGGCTCTCTTCATAAGCCCACTTCTTCGCGCCGTTACGCACGGACGCCATAAAGACGTCTCCCAGTTTTTCTATACCGCGGCCTATGACCACGGCATCCGGGTTGAAGAGGTTTATCAAAAACGCTATCTTGGCTCCGAGATAGTCCCCGGCTTCGGTGAGAATATCGCCGGCGGTCTTATCGTCGGCGGCCGCCGCTTCCGTCACTATCTTGAGGGTTATCTTTTCCGGGTCGCCTCCCGCAAGTTCGAGTATCCTGGAGGCGGTCTTATTTTCCCCGAAGTAGCGTTTCGCTCGCTGTACGATCCCCAGGTCTATGCCCCTTGACCTGAAACCGCAGCCGTAGTCGTATTTTGCCCAGCAGTTGTCATCCTTGTACTCAGGCGACGGCGGATTTATATTGAGCTCACCCGCGCTCTTGGACGAACCGTAATATATCTCTCCGTTTAAGATAAGGCCGCAGGAGGAGTCGGAACACATGTACATTATATTCTCGGCCTCGGTATTCAATCCCAGCCCCATCCATTTTTCGCCCAGGGCTCCGGCGGTGGCGTCGTGCTCGACTATGGTAGAAACGTCGAGGTCTTTTTCCAGGAGAGACTGCAGGTTCATATAATTAAACAGGCCGCCCTTCTCTACGGCGTATCTCACCACGCCTTTGTAGCGGTCGAGCACGCCCCAGCTGCCTATGCCTATCCCCTTGAGCCTTTCTTTATCTATCCCGGATTTGTCAAAAGCGTCGCGGGCTATTCTCCGTATCTTCTCGATGAACTTATCCTGGGATTCTTCCTCTTTTTTGATCCTGGCTTTGGCGACTATCCTGCCGGCCGCGTCCACTACGACGGCTATGGCGTAAGAATCTTCCGTTATATGGGGGCTGCCCAGGTCTATGCCTATCGCATATCCGTATTTGGCGTTTAGGTCCAAAAGTTCGGGCCTGCGCCCCCCGGTGGATACGTCGTATCCGCGCTCGAGGACGAGGCCCTTCGCTATGTAGTCGTCTATGTAGTTAGATATCGTTACTATGTTCAGATGGGTTATCTTCGATATCTCGGCCCGCGATATCTGGCGGGTCCTTCTTATTATATCGAGTATGGCCAGATTACGACGCTCCTTCTCGGTAAAGCGGTTACTCTTTAAAACGCTTCCCCTTATGGCCATAATCCTCCCGTCATTGTTGGTAATAAATGTTGGTAGTCTTGAAGGCTACTAAATTTGTATACGCAAATTTTGTGCTTACTACTGGCTATAGCCTTGCGGGCTACAGTCTATCAATATCCTGGTTTTCTACATCCTGGTTTTCTACGAAAACCAGGATAGCCTACGGGCTGTCGGGTAGCCTTGAA
>CAZYZC010000096.1:0-5424 GCA_964650985.1 uncultured Planctomycetia bacterium
TTAGTATGCCCGGCATGCCATGTTTCTATAGGATGAAAGTTCCAAACGAGCCTTATAAGGGGAATCGTTAGCCGGACGGCAAGGGTGTCCGTCGTGAGGCGGAATCTGAAGGAAGCCGCAGGCAAAACGCTGGCCTGACGAACAGGAAGCGCATAGAGGCGAACGTGCTGGATGAGGAGGCTAATATCTCTAAAGTCCGAAACTTATACGGAAAGCACGTACGTAGATGCGACAGGCATAAGCGGGAAAGAGATATGGGTTACCCGGGGAGGTCTGACGGAGGAGTTTATTTTATGCTATGGATGAACTAGGAACCCACGACGCTTACCGAAAGGGCGTTAGCTGGAAACTCTCATCCTGCGGCGGGGAAAGTAAACTACCGGCATAGTGATGTGTCGGGATAAACCGTCAGAAGTCAGCAGAGGCCATAGTAGTCATTGAAAGATGACGAAGGGCTGAACGTGGAGTGAAGATTCAGAGGGACTTAGACTTGAGCGAGGGAGTGGACGCAGAAAACAGCTGGTATGAACCCACTGGTCGCATCAGGACGTAGGGAGCGGAACTCCCGATTACCTGATGTCGGCGCGTCAAGCCCGCTGGAGAAAAAAAAGGAAACCTTGAGAATCTTGGGGCAGGAGCCCTTAATGACACTTTACGAACCGCTGTATACGGAACCGTATGTACGGTGGTGTGAGAGGACGGCGGGAGTAATTCCGCCTCCTACTCGATTACGGTAGTTATCACTTAAAGCGGACTCCAAGAATAGGGACGATTCTATTTTGTAGGCGAAAATCCTTGCATAGACTGTATAGGGCGTGTAAAATGGACGATATATAGGGCAACGCAGGTGTCAAAATTGGTGTCAATGATAACCAAAAACACTAAAAAAAGTGTATACATATCTTGACAACACACTTAAAATAGTGTATACTTGATTTGGGTAGAAAAAGGACGTTGTGGATAAGAGAGCTATTTACTATGAAGACCTAAAGGGACGAAAATACGCGAAAGATTTTATAGATAGCTTTGATGAGAAGACAAGAGCAAAAATATTAGCAAGAGTAGAGTTTTTGGAAAAACACTGGCATGAGGCCAGAAGGCCTATTATAGACAAGATTGACAGAGACCTGTATGAGATAAGAGTAGAGTTTGCCTGGAATAATATTCGAGTTCTGTATGCTTACATGTTTAAGGACTATATAGTGCTATTGCATGGATTTGTAAAAAAGACGGACAAGATACCTGAAAATGACAAGATGAAAGCAAGGATGAGAATGATGGATTTTCAAATCAGATATGACGAAGGAAAAATTAGATTGCCTAAAAGGGGATGATAAAAATGAGAAAAACAGATCAAAAACACAAGATAGTAACGCCGGAATCCGTTAGCCAGCACATAGAGGGTCAGTATAAAAAAAGCCTCGGATTTCGAAAGGCCTATGATGAAGAGGTTTTAATGTTAAAAATTGCCTATAAGATCGCGCAATTAAGAAAAGAGCGCCATGTTACCCAGCGTGGATTGGCAAAGATGATAGGCACTACTCAGCAAACCATTTCCAGGCTGGAAGATTCTGAAAATACGCAAGTTACATTGCATACATTGACAAAACTTGCAAGAGCGTTAAAGGCCAGGCTGAGCATAGACCTTGTTCCGCAGAGCTAATTAAGCGACTAGGGAATATTACGGCAATACCGGTGTCAAAAGTGGTGTCAAAATAGAGGTTTACCGTCGGAGATGGACACGAGTCTCTCCCTCTCCGCCATTCTTCTTTGCCGTACAATAGTTAGACCGAGGTACGGTCCGCCTTCGCTAAGGCTTCGGCGAGATTTCTTCGAAGCTTTAGCGAAGAAGAATTTCACAGGAATGGCGGGCAATTTCTAGTTGGGGACACTGTCAGGATGAGTGGTACAGAAAAACAAGGAGGCGCGTATGTTGAAGAGAATAGCGGCATGTATAGTTGCGGTAGTATTTTTTATCGGTGTGACGCCGGTATTCGGGAAAGATGTAAAAGGCCCCACCCCGAATAAAAAGGCTTATGAACACGCAAGCGACAAGGCGAAGTTTAAAAGAGGCGATGGCATTAAGAAGGAAGACGTAGATAAGACCGCGAGGAAGGCCGAAAAGACCGCGGAGAAGGCCAAGAAGGAATCGGAAAAAGCTAAGAGAGAGGCCGAAAGAGAGGCCAAGATAGCCGAGAAGGAAGCGAAGAAGAAGCAGAGAGAGATGGAGAGAGAAGTAAAGAGAGCCCAGGAGAAGCTTGGTAGATAAGGATAAGATAGCAGGGATATAGCACAAAGCATCACCGCATGGAATATTGCCATGGTCCCGGCACGCGTCCGTCTTATTCGCGTGCCGGGAGTACCATGAATGGAAGAGAGTAAGGATGAAAAAATAGCTGCAGACGCTGGACTTAAGAAGCCTTATTACAATAGGAGGGGAATATGCGGATGAATAAAGGTATCTTTGCGGTGGTTCTCGGAGCGGCGATCCTTTCGCTTATGACGGCCTGTGTTGCTATCGCGCATGCCGCTGAGGGAACAGCGGTTCCTCCGGCTACGACGCTTGATAATCTTATCACCGCCTGTAAGGGCGAGCAGAACGCCCATGCGCGTTACATGGCATTCGCGAATAAAGCCAGTGAAGAAGGGTATGACGCCGCCGCGAGCCTTTTTAAAGCAACTGCGCTGGCGGAGAAGATACACTATGAGCGCAATGCCGGAGCTATCAAAAAGCTCGGCGGAACGCCAGTTACGGTCATCGAAACCCTCGTCGTAAAGAGCACGCCGGAAAACCTTGAATCGGCGTTTACGGCGGAGACATACGAAAAAGACGTCATGTATCCCGCCTTTCTTAAGCAGGCCGAAAAGGAGAACATAAGAGACGCTATCGAAGCTTTCGAAGACGCCCAGGCCGCCGAGGGCGCTCATGTGAAATTGTACAGAGGGATGCTAAATAACCTGAGCCTGTCTAAGGGGCTGGCGAAGGATTTTTACGTCTGCCCGGTCTGCGGAAACGTCGTAGACGCCATAACGAGCTCGAAGTGCCCGATCTGTTTTACCGAGACCAAAAAATTCATAAAGGTGAAATAAGATAATCGGTGTTCGCCCCTTGCCAAAACCGGAATTATAGGGTATACTTGTTGTAGAAATAGGAGGAGATGCCACCGATAGCGAAAGCCATCAGGCCTATCACCTACAAAAGGACCTCTGAAGTTAAGGGGTCTGTTTTGTTTCTATCGCTTTCCATAGCGATTTCCATAGGTCCGCTCACCCGGAAGTAAGTAAAATAAAGAGTAGGATATAGTGCCAAATCAAAAAAGAAGAAAAGACGTGCGAAATCTCGCAATAGTAGCGCACGTAGACCACGGAAAGACCACGCTTGTAGATACCCTCCTCAAGTTCACCGGCGCCCATAAGTTCGAGGAAGGCGAAGTCACTATCATGGATTCAAACCCTCTGGAAAAAGAGAGAGGGATAACGATATTCTCAAAGAACGCCTCCTTTAATTACAAGGGTGTGCAGTGCAATATCGTCGATACGCCCGGGCATGCCGATTTTGGCAGCGAGGTGGAACGCATCCTCGAGATGGTAGACGGCGTGCTTCTTCTCGTAGACGCCGTGGACGGGCCCATGCCCCAGACGAAATTTGTATTGAAGAAGTCCCTCGAATTGCATCTTAAGCCGATCCTCGTTATCAACAAGATCGATCGTCCTAACGCCCGCCCGCATGAGGTTGCCGACATGACGTTTGATCTCTTCTGCGAGCTGAATGCGTCCGATGAGCAGCTCGACTTCCCGATAGTCTATGCCTCAGGCAGGGACGGTTACGCTACGCTCGACCTCGATGAGCCGAGCGACAACATAAAACCCCTCCTCGACACGATACTGCGCAGGATATTGCCGCCGGTCGCCAATCCCGACCTTCCTTTTCAGATGCTGGTGACGATGCTCGATTATAATTCGTATTTCGGCCGCACCGCGATAGGGCGCATATTCCACGGCGCTGTTCGCATAGGAGATCCCGTTGCCCTGGTGAAAAGGGATGGGGAGATCACCTCTAACAAAGTGACCAAGATCATGAAGTATAAAGGCCTCACCCCCGTGGATGTAAATGAGGCTATGGCCGGCGATATCATTATGATTACAGGCATTGAGGGCGTGTCTGTGGGTGAGACTATTACGTGTATTGCTGATCCAAAAGCACTGCCTGCCGTAAAGATCGACGAACCTACGATATCTATGAATTTTTCGCACAATACAAGCCCTTTTTCCGGCAAGGATGGGGGCGTCTTCCTGACATCGCGCCATATACGCGAATATCTTGAGCATGAAGCCATGGTGAACGTCGGTATAAAGGTCGAGGAAGTCGACGGAGGAGAGAGGTTCAAGGTATCGGGGAGGGGCGAGCTCCATCTCGAGATCCTTATAGAGACGATGCGCCGCAAAGGTTATGAGCTTGAGGTCTCCAGGCCTCAGGTAATACTGAAGAAGATGGGCGATCAGATGCTTGAACCGGTGGAGTTGGTGGTCGTGGAGGTCAATAGCGACTATCAGAGCGCGGTTATGCAGGCGCTCGGAGGGCGCAGGGCCCAGATGAAGGATATGAAGATCACTTCCTCCGGCGAGGTACGGCTGGAGTTTACCATAACATCAAGAGCTTTGATAGGATTCAGGAGCGAGTTTCTTTTGATAACGCGCGGATCAGGCGTCATGTGCCAGAATTTCCTCGAGCATGTGACTTATAAAGGCGAGATGCCGGAGCGCCAGAGAGGCGTCATGATATCGAACGGCGAAGGGAAGGTGGTCGCGTTCGCGCTCTCGAACCTGCAGGACCGCGGAGAGGTCTTTGTCGAGCCGGGGGATATGGTGTACGAGGGCATGGTAGTGGGTATCAACAATAAAGGCGTAGATATAGTTGTCAATCCCCAGAAGGAGAAGAAGCTGAGCAATATGCGCTCCTCTACCAAGGATATGGCCATCCAGCTCGTGCCTCCCCGGAAGATAAACCTTGAGTTCGCGCTCGTCTTTATCGACGACGACGAACTGGTCGAGATCACCCCCCTTAACATAAGGATCAGGAAGATACAGATGCGGGAAACGGACAGGACCCTCACCGGCCGCAAGAGCAAGAAGTAACACGCCTCCAATTTTCGTTTAAAATAGTCCCTGCCGGTGATATAATGACTGCAATGATGCGGCGAGGAAAAATTTGAAAAAAGAAGATGGCGGCTATAAGGTGTGGCGCTCAAGCGCCCCCAGGGGTATTTTTGTATTGGTCCACGGCCTTGGCGCCCACAGTGAAAGATGGGCTGCGATGGCCGATTTCTTTTTAGGGAGAAATATAGCGTCCTACGCTCTGGACCTGCCAAATCTTAACAGTGTCTCAAACTTTTACGGCGAGATACTGCGCGTCCGGGAGATCGC
>CAZYZC010000097.1:0-2975 GCA_964650985.1 uncultured Planctomycetia bacterium
AATATGGCGATATTGGAGTTTATCGCCTCCTTGCCGCCCCTTAAGATAACGGAGTTGCCGGACTTCAGGCACAGCCCTATACAGTCGCCGGTCACATTAGGACGGGATTCATATATTATGAGGATCGAGCCTATCGGGACCCTGACCTTCTTTATCACAAGCCCGTTGGGCCTTTTTATCGTATCGATCAATTCCCCGACAGGGTCTTTCATGCCGGCTATTTCAACCAGAGACCGGGCCATCGCTTCTATCCCGGCGCCTGAAAGGGTGAGCCTGTCCATGAACGCGGAAGGCATCCCTTTGGACCCGGCGGACTTAAGGTCCTTCATGTTCGCTTTTAATATTACCGCTTTATTCTCAAGAAGCGCCGCGGCCATCCCGCGGAGAGCCTTATTCTTCGTGTTCGTATCTATAAGCGCGAGCTTTCTGGACGCAGCTTTCGCCCTCATACAGAACTTTTTAGTTTTAAGTTTTATCTTTAAGTTTTTCATGGTTCGACTCGTTTCACTCGCTCACCATGATCCCGAGCAAAGCTACTTATAATAAGTTGGCTGCGCCGAGGGATCATTTTTTGCGATACCGCCAGGAGGAATATTCTATCCAGCGCTTCTTGGCGCTCTTATGGCCTCCGCAGCGCTTGGCTATTCCAAATAAGGTGCCGGGAGACTTGCCGGTGAGTATCTTCTTTATGACATCCTTCTCTCTTCCGTTTGCGATCGTGCATTCTATGCCGGCCCGCCCCGCAAGCCCGGCAGCCTCGAGCTTCGTCGCCATACCGCCTATACCCAGGTCACAATGGCTCTTTCCGCCGAGCTTCGCTATCTTATGGTCTATGTGCCCCACGAACTTTATCGTCTTACCTCTCTCGTCGAGCAAACCGTCCACGTCGCTTAAAAGGACGAGGAAATCCGCGCCGGATGAATCCGCCACGAGGCTCGACAGCCTGTCGTTATCACCGCACCTTATCTCATCCGTAGCCACGGTATCGTTCTCGTTTATTACGGGTATCACCTTGTGGCTCAGGAGAACGTCGATCGTGTGTTTTATATTAGTAAACCTCGTCCGGTCATTAAAATCCTCCTGGGTAAGAAGTATCTGACCTATATGGTAACCTTTGGCGTGGAAATAGCCGCTATACAAATGCATCAGATGACTCTGGCCTATCGCGGCGGTTGCCTGCAGGTATGAAAGGTCTGAAGGCCTCTTCTCGAGGCCCAGTATCGACATGCCGGCGCCTATCGCGCCGGAAGTCACGAGTATCATCTCAACGCCTTTATCCATGGCCGAAGATATCTGCGAGGCAAGACGGGATATCATACCCAGATCCAGAGACCTGTCCCCGGCGGTTATGACCTTCGTCCCTACCTTAACGACTACCCTTTTATATTTTTGCATTTTTTGTATACCTCGTCCAAAAGTTCTTTTATGCCTTCGCCGGTTACGGCCGATATCGGGAACAGCTTCTTCCTGCCGTAATGTTTCCGGAAAGCCGATACGGCCTCCTTGGATTCCGGATCATCCACCTTGTTAAGCGCCAGCACCTGCGGCTTGGAACCCAGCTCTTCGTTATATAATTTAAGCTCCTTGTTGAGTTTTATATAATCCGAGTACGGGTCCCGCCCGTCCCTTCCCGAAATATCTATAAGATGGACGAGTACCTTCGTCCGCTCTATATGCTTTAAGAACTTATGCCCCAGGCCGCGGCCCTTATGCGCCCCCTCTATGATCCCCGGGATATCGGCTACGACGAGATCCTCGCCTTCGTATATCCTGACCACTCCCAGCACCGGCTCTTTCGTGGTAAAAGGGTAATCGGCTATCTTCGGCCTGGCACTGGATATCTTCGATATGAGCGTCGACTTACCGGCGTTGGGATATCCGACGATCCCGACGTCCGCCATAAGCTTAAGCTCGAGTTTTATCTCCTTCTCGTTGCCCGGAGCCCCCTTCGCGGACTCCCTGCCCCTTGAATTGCCGTGGCCTCCGGCCCCGCCCTTGGCCACCACGGCAAAGTCGCCGGGATTCACGAGGTCGCGCAGGACAAGCCCGGTATTAAAATCCCTTATGATCGTACCGGGAGGTATGAGCACCGCCATATCGTCGCCGCGGGCGCCCTTCTTGTGGTTTGAGCCTCCGTGGTAACCCGATTTGGCTATGATATGCTGCCTGTATTGAATATCGACGAGCGTATGGACGTTCGAATCGGCGCGGAATACTATATCCCCGCCGTCGCCGCCCGGGCCTCCGTCGGGACGGCCCTTCCTGCTCCTGTGAAAACGGTCTTTATAAAAAGAATTACAGCCGTCCCCTCCGGAACCGGCTGTAATCCGGACTCGCGTTTCGTCTATGAACCCCGTTAGAAAATGCTTCTCCGACATATTTTCTGCATCTTTCAGTTTTCTAACGGGGTGAACATTATTTTGCAGGCGCTATTACGCTTACGGTCCTGTTGGGTTTAAATTCCACTTTACCGCCTACAAGCGCGAATAAAGTGCTGTCTCTTCCTGCGCCGACGTTCTTACCCGGCTTGAAGGAGAGCCCCCTCTGTTTCAGTATGATGCTGCCGGCTTTAACGGTCTGCCCTTTGTAGCATTTTACGCCGAGCGTCTTAGGCTGGCCGTCCCTGCCGTTGACCACGTGTGCCATATTATTAACCCTTCCCTGTCTCTATCTCTTTGACCTTGAGTCTTAAAAGCTCCTGGCGGTGCCCTATCTTCTTCTTCGAACTTTTGCGCTTCCTGTACTTGAATGACACCGATTTTTCCCCTCGGAACCCTCCCAGCACCTCGCATATGACATGCGCGCCCTTTACATGAGGATTTCCCACATGGGTCGTCGTGCCCTCATGAAGAAGGAGCACTTTCGATATCTTCGCCTCGCCGCCCTTTTTGACGTCTATGGTATCGATGACCAGGATATCGTTCTTGGCTACCTTATACTGTTTACCGCCCGTTTCTATAACAGCGTACATTTTT
>CAZYZC010000097.1:3075-5391 GCA_964650985.1 uncultured Planctomycetia bacterium
CCGCCGAGATCGCGCAGCTTCAGCTGCCTGGCCACCTCTTCGGCCGCTTCCATGTTAGTCCTAAACGCCGTATCCTCGAGGTTGCGCTTTCCGACGAACTTACCGGAGTTGACGTCTATGGCCAGGAGCGATTCGGTCTGGTCGAATATAAGGTACCCGCCGGATTTCAGCTGCACGGTCCTGTTGTATATCTTCTCTATCTGCGAATCTATGTCGAACTTCTCGAATATAGGTACGCGCTCCTGATGAAACTTTAATCGCGTCCTCAGGTGAGGAGCCAATATCCTTAAGAATCGCGACATCCTCTTAAAGTCGCCGCTTGAATCGATGTCAAGCCTCGACACATCGTCAGTGAACATATCCCTGGCGACCCTTAGTATCAGGTCATATTCCTGGTGTATAAGGCTCGGCGGTTTCTGGCGCCTGGCCTTGGCCTTTATATTGTTCCACAGGTTTATGAGGTATCTCGACTCCCTCTGAAAATCCTTAAGGCCCACGCCAAAGGCGGCGGTCCTTACTATGAAGCCGAGCTCTTTAGGCAGTTTGAGTTCCGTTATTATCTTGCGGATCCTGTCCCGCTCTTCCCTGGACTCTATTCTCTTCGACAGGCCTATATGGCTGTCGAACGGCATCAGCACCAGAAACCTCCCCGGTATGCTTATATGCGTCGTAAGGCGCGCGCCCTTTGTCCCTATGGGTTCTTTCACTATCTGGACTAAAACCTCGTCGCCCTTCTTCAATAGCTCCGAGATGGAGGGCTGTTTGCCCCTGGATTTATTATTCCTGTTTTCCCCTTCCGCCGCGGGTTCCCCCAGCATATCGTACCCGGAAGAATCCCCTGTAACGTCGGAGACATACAGAAACCCATTCTTCTCCAGGCCTATATTGACGAACGCGGCGCCCATCCCCGGGAGGACCGAATCGACCCTGCCCTTGTACACATTGCCCAGCAGGTTTACGCTGTCGGGCCTCTCTACGTAGAACTCCTCTATCCTCTTATTCTCTAAAACCGCAACACGCTTCTCGTGCTGTGAAACGTTTATAAATATCTCTTTATGCATGATTAAACCGTCTCCTCGGCCCTAAGGAATTTTACGCCTTCGGGCAATTTATCGTTCATCCTTAATACAAATTCCTCCGGGACGACATCCTTATCGAGCCCGAATATAACCTCTTCCGAAACCGACTCCAGGCCCAGCTTCAGGGCCCTGGTTATACTTATCTTGAGTCTCGGTGAAAAACCTTTGGTGATCGTCACGGGCACTCCGGCCCTGCGCGAAGCTCTCTGGAACAACCTCACCAGGTCCAGATGAGATACAAACCTCATATCTTTCGTCTTTGAAAAGACCGCTTTTAGTTTTATTGGCTCTTTCCTTTGGCCTTCTTCTTGGAGGGCTTGGCCGCGTCCGGCGTAAGCGTGTACATCGGCACATAGGCGTTCGAGGCCAGGGGGATATTCTTTATCACTTTATCGCCGGTCATGATATTGACGGTAATAAAGAATATCAGCTCCGTCTTCTGCTTGACGGTCTCTTTCTTACTGAATAAAAGTCCCAGGCCGGGCACGTCCCCCAAAAGGTCGCCCAAAAACGGCATCTTGTTGTTCCTTACGATGTCGTTCTCCTTGATAAGCCCGCCTATGAATATCGTGTCGCCGTCTTTTATCATCACCTGGGTCTTCGCTATGCGCGTCGAATATACCGGCGCCACTATGCCGGACGCGGCGTCGAGGGTGTCATAACGCAGAAGATCGCTTATCTGCGGGGCCAGGTCTATGACTATCTCGCCCTTCTGATTTATATGCGGCGTCACTTTAAGTATTATACCGAGGTCTTTCGCCTCGTATCCGGTTATCTCCATCTTGCCGGTCGTCGAATTACGCTCGTACTTCGGCAGGTTGAGCGTCTGGCCCACGTTAATAATAGCTTCGGAATTGTTCAGCGTGGCTATACGGGGATTGGAGACTATATCCGTATTGGCGCGCTGTTTAATGAACTCCAGGACGGCCTTAAACTCCGAAAAATCGAGCGTCCCGTAGGAAAATTGGGACGGGAGAGTGGTGGAGTTGATATCGACAAAGGGGAAGGCGGCAACGCCTCCGGCGGCGGTCGGAAATTCAGCAGCCGTAGAGGTAGCTACAATGCCGCCCGCTCCAGCCTGTCCCTCGGTAGGCTTTTCTATTAGCACCTGCGGCAATATGGAACCCCATGTCCCGTATCCGCCATTGGTGGTATCAAACTGACTGAACGGGAACGTCGTCGGGCGCTTTGCGCCGGCGACCGTCATCTTCAGGTTCCAGTCTATGCCGAGTTTCTC
>CAZYZC010000098.1:0-5299 GCA_964650985.1 uncultured Planctomycetia bacterium
CCGGGTGCGGGCCGTGAATCGGCTATAAGGTCTATACAGGCTGCCGGAGTATCGGTCAGGTCCATAAGGGACGTAACCCCGATACCGCACAACGGCTGCAGGCCACCGAAGCGAAGGAGAGTGTAATGGCACGAAATACAGGTCCGTCCTGCAGGCTATGCAGGAGGGAGGGCGCTAAGCTTTTTCTAAAGGGCACCAGGTGCATAAGCGACAAGTGCGCTTACAACAGGCGCGATTTTCCGCCGGGCCAGCACGGCCTTGCGAGGAAGAAAGAATCCAACTACGGCGTACAGCTCAGGGAGAAGCAGAAGGTGAAGAGGATTTACGGGATGCTCGAGAAACAGTTTAGGCATTTCTTCCGGACGGCTGAGCGCGCGAAAGGCGTAACAGGCCTGACGTTGCTGCAGCTCCTGGAGAGAAGGCTCGACAACGTGATATTCAGGATGAATTTTGCCAGCTCCCGTTCCGCGGCGCGCCAGATAGTCCAGCACGGCCGCGTCTATGTTAACGGTAAGCGTGTCGATATACCTTCGTATACCGTCAAGATCGGTGAGGAGGTTTCGATAAAGGTGAAGGACCCGGTCAAGAAGAGGCTCATAGAGACGTTCGAGTCTCTAAAGGACAGGGCCGTACCCAGGTGGCTCGATGTGGATCAGGCCAATCTTAAGTCCAAGATCGTGGCCATGCCGACCAAAGATGACGTCGGGTTCCCGATCCAGGAGCAGTTGATCGTAGAGTTGTACTCGAAGTAATCGGTAATACATAGCAGACAATAAGTAATAAATAGTTCGAAGCTACCTAAAGGAGATATACGCATGGGAATAAGCATGAAGAATTTCGAAATGCCTAAAAGACTCGTGCTTGACGAGGCGAGCTATACCCCCACCTACGGGAAGTTCGTGGCCGAGCCCTTTGAGAGGGGATACGGCGTTACGGTGGGAAACAGCCTGCGCAGGGTGCTGATATCGTCCATAGAGGGCACCGCGGTCACTTCCATAAAGATCGACGGCGTAAGCCATGAGTTTTCCGCCATACCGGGCGTGGTCGAGGACGTCCCGCAGATAATATTGAACATAAAGAAGCTCGTCTTAAGATCCCACTTCAAGACGCCCAAGCCAATGACCATAGAAGTGGATAAGAAGGGCGAGATCACGGCAAAGAATATAAAGTGCGACGAGACGGTCGAGATCATGAATCCCGATCTGCACATCGCCACGCTTACGAAGAACGCGCCCGTCAGGATTGAGATGGAGGTTGCCCGCGGCCGGGGTTATGTTCCCGCGGAGCGCAACAAGAAGGAAGGGCAGTCGATAGGGGTCATCGCGATAGATTCGGTATATACCCCCATAAAGAAAGTGAATTTCAAGGTTGAGAATACGCGTGTCGGCCAGATAACCGATTACGATAAGGTTGTGCTCGAGATATGGACCAACGGTGCCATAGAGCCCAAAGAGGCCCTTTTGTACGCCTCCAACATACTTCAGAGGCATCTCGATATATTCGTCGGGTTCGGGAAACTTCCGGAGGAAGAGGAAGCTCCAGTCGAGACCGAGGAGCAGAGGATGATGAAGGGCAAACTGAAGGTACCGATATCCGAGCTTGAGCTTTCGGTAAGGAGCTCGAACTGCCTGAAGGAAGCCAGGATAAAGACGATAGGGGACCTCGTCCGAAGGAGCGAAATGGAGATGCTGAAGTACAGGAACTTCGGGAAGAAGTCGCTGGCCGAGATATCCGTGATACTTACGGAAATGGGCCTGTCGCTCGGAATGAAGATCGGCGAGGAAGATAATAAGTCGAAGAAAGACGAAGAGTAAGAGACCATGAGTCCCGTTAGACCTCTTAACGGATATGATACAAATGGTTTAAAGGGGGCACGGTTATCAAAGTACTTTATATTTTTACATTGGGATTTGGAGGTCTAACGGGATGAGACACAGAAAACAGAGATCAAAACTAAGCATGCAGACAGCGCGCAGGGACGCTACCGTGCGCAACATGGTGAAGTCGCTCATTCAGTATCAGAGGATAACTATGACGCTGGGACGAGCCAAAGTAGTAAAACGTCTTGCGGATAATGTAATGCACATGACGAAGACGGATTCGGTCGTGTCAAGGCGCAAGGCTTACGACCTGCTGCAGGACAGGGACCTGGTCATGAAACTTTTTAAGGAGATAGGCCCGCTATTCAAGAATCGTTCAAGCGGGTATACCAGGATCCTGACGATAGGCACCAGGAAGGGCGACGGGGCGCAGATGGCGTTCCTGGAGCTGACCGATAAGGCTGTCGTCGAGAAACTCGAGAAGAAAGGTAAGAAGGCCAAGGTGGAAGCCAAAGCCGATAAGCCTGAGGCTATTGAAGAGGGCAAGAAGCCCGAGAAGAAAGACGCTAAGCACGACGAGTCGAAGACCAAGCATATATCGAAGTCCAAGCTGACTCCCGAAGAAGAAAAGGCCAGGGAGAAAGCCAGAAGCGAAGAGAAGAAGAGGGCGGATGGGAAGCAGGGATTCATGAAGAATATCCGCGGCCTCTTCCGCAAGCGCGGGGACTTTTGATTTGATGTAATTTTCGCCAGGCAAATCATACTGCATCATCACAAGCCCCTTGAGGCAGACTCAAGGGGCTTTTTGTTGCTACTGAGCGCCAAGTAAACTTTTCGGGTGACGCGGGGGTGGGCCTTTTGGAAGCATAGGGGCGCTACGGCGCCTAGGATCCACGCTCGTGTCATACTTACGCCTCGTGCCCGTCGAGAGCCCCTATAAAAACAAAAGGCTCACCCGCGGCAGGATCCGGAAAATTTACTTAGAGCGCCGTATAAATGCCCCAAAATTTCCCTTTGTGATTCTGCGCCTATATAATATAATAGTAGGTCTATATAGGGGGATCTACACGTATGAAACTGGCGGGAAGAGTATCAAATATATCGGAATCGGTGACCCTTGCGATAGGGGCAAGAGCGAAGAAGATGATCAGGGAGGGTGTCGATGTAGTCAGCCTTGCGGCCGGAGAGCCGGATTTTGACACCCCGGAGCACATAAAACAGGCCGCTATCAAGGCCATAAACGAGGGCTTTACCAAGTATACGCCTTCAAGCGGTATGCTTGAATTGAGGCAGGCGATAAGCCGTAAGTTCAAGAAGGACAATGACCTCGATTACGCGCCCGAGCAGATTGTGGTTTCTAACGGCGCGAAGCATTCGATAAATAACGTATTCCAGGCCCTTTGTGAAAAGGGAGATGAAGTGCTCATCCCGGCACCGTACTGGCTCAGCTATCCTGCTATGGTAAATATGGCCGAAGCGGCATCCGTATTTGTACCTACGAAGAAAGAGAATAATTTTAAACTTACAGGATCCGACCTTGAGTCGAAGATAACTAAGAAGACGAAGTGCCTGGTACTTAATAGCCCGTCTAATCCCACAGGTTCCGTCTACAGCCGGAAGGAACTTGAGGTGGTGGCAAGGATAGCGGTAAAAAATAATATTTTCGTAATGAGCGATGAGATATACGAGAAGTTGATATACGGCAATACCAAACACGTGTCTATAGCTTCTCTCGGCAGGGAGATAAAAGATCTTACGATAACCGCAAGCGGCGTTTCGAAGAGCTATGCGATGACGGGATGGCGTATCGGATATGCGGCAGGGCCCGCCGAGATCATGAAGGCCATCGGGAATCTCCAGAGCCACGCGGCTTCGAACCCCGCCTCGATGAGCCAGCGCGGTACGTTGGCGGCGCTGGAAGAGAGCCAGGATTGCGTAGAGAAGATGAGGATAGAGTTTGCCAAGAGGCGCGACATGATGGTTCAGGGGATAGAGGTCATAAAGAATATGTCGTGCATAAGGCCGGAGGGGGCGTTCTACCTCTTCTGCGACATATCGAAGCTCGGGATGGGCTCAGTAGAGGTGGCCAACAGGCTCCTTGATGAGGCGAAGGTCGCGACTATTCCCGGAGAGCCTTTCGGGGCGGATGACTTCATACGATTGAGCTTTGCGACCGGCGAAGAGAAGATAAAAAAGGCTCTCGGAAGGATAAAAGAATGGGTGGACACATTCGACAGGCTCAGTGTCCATCCTGAGCAAAGTCGAAGGATGGAGAAGAATGGGTAAAACAATAGCGGAAAAAATACTGTCGGATCACGCAGGACGCGATCTCAAAGCGGGGGACATAGCGATATGCGACGTCGACTTCTGCTTCGGCCAGGACGGTACTAGCTCCATAATAATCGACAGCTTCAGGAAGCTTGGGACAAAAAAGGCTTTCGACAAGTCCAAATTTTATATGATAATCGACCACTCGGCGCCCTCCCCGAACATGGGGGTATCGGCGATACACAAGAAGATGCGCGATTTCGCCAAGGAGTTCGAGGTGGGGATGTATGATATAGGCTGCGGCGTATGCCACCAGCTAGTGCCTCAAAAGGGGCATGTAACGTGCGGCGACCTTGTATTGGGCGCCGATTCGCATACCTGCACGTACGGGGCGATAAACGTATTTTCTACTGGCGTGGGGTCCACGGACCTTGCGATAACTCTCGCCAGCGGTAAGAACTGGTTTAAGGTGCCCGAGACCATGAGAGTAGCCGTGACGGGTAAATTGCCGAAAGGCGTCTATTCAAAGGACGTGATACTTCATATCGCCAAGGATATAGGATCCAACGGCGCTACCTACAGGTCTGTTGAATTCTACGGCGACACCATATCCGATATGAGCGTCGACGCAAGGCTCACGATATCGAACATGGCCGTTGAGATAGGGGCTAAGGTCGGACTGATGGAGGCCGATGAAAAGACGCTTAAATGGGTAATGGAGCATTCCAAGAAAGAGCCGAAGCCCGTGAAGGCGGATCCGGACGCGCGCTACGTCGCGGTAAAGAGATACGATGTTTCCAAGCTTGCGCCTCAGGTGGCCAAGCCTCACGCTGTGGATAATGTGGCGGACGCGGCATCGCTGGGCGGCGTAAATATCGATCAGGCGTTTGTAGGCACCTGTACGAACGGCAGGCTCGAGGATCTCGAGGTTGCCGCAAAGATACTGAAAGGGAAGACCATATTCCCGGGGGTGAAATTCGTAGTGGCGCCGGCGTCCGCGGAGATATTCCTTGCGGCGTCGAAGAAGGGCTTGGTCGAAACGTTTGTGAAGTCGGGGTGCATGGTAGTGGCTCCCGGCTGCGGCCCATGCGTCGGCACGCATAACGGAATACTTGCGGACGGCGAAGTGGCTATTTCCACGGCAAACCGTAATTTCAAAGGGCGGATGGGCAATCCCAATTCGTTCATATATCTGGCCAGCCCAGCCACAG
>CAZYZC010000099.1:0-5292 GCA_964650985.1 uncultured Planctomycetia bacterium
ATGGTTGCCCATACGGTCCTAAGCCGTAAGCGTCTGCCAGTTTCGCCACGCCCGCACATTCATTAACATTGCCCTGTCGTATTTCCTTTTCAGACATGGAACCCTATTACTATAATACATAAATTTCACTATTTTACAAGAATCGCCTTTATAATAATTAAGCTGGTATGCTCTTACAACTTTATTTATCGAACCCTTAATGCCGAGTCTCATCGTTAATCTTTTTCTCAACCACTCCAGAAATTGTATGCTTGCCGAAGCAATTCTTACCCTAAATTGTTTCTCTTTGCTTTCAGGGTGCATAAAATATCCGATACTTCCGTCCCCATCTATCAGGCCTCTCAAGAAATCTGGAAGATATGCTGGTGGTATTAAAAGCGGCCCTATAGCTTTGCTTTTATTCGGGCTAAGCCCTATATCTGTTAAAAAATTATACATTTTAACATTGCCGAATTGCACCACATAATATATCTTCTTCGGATCTTTAGTATATCCGCTTTTTTTGATAGATGTCTTGTTTTTCAGGCCCAGGCATCTTTTAAATGTATTAATCTGGTCAATATCCTTTGAAACAAAAGCCAAATGCCGTCCATCGGGTGAAAGATTATCATCTGAGGTCATTAACCCTAGTGCATAAGCAAAATTATTATTCCAGGTTATATTTTCCATTTTTTAATAGTTATTGTCCCTCGCCTAAGCGCTCGTGAATTTCCTGCGGAAATTCACTTCGCAGGCTTCGCCGACGACTTTGCCTGAATTACGCTATTCAGCCGCATCCTAAACGCCGGCCGGATATGGTGCTGCGTTAGCGCCGATCTCTGCGAAGCCCTACCTCAGTTAAACTGCTGAAGGGCGAAGCAGGATGGCGCGCCCGGCAGGGGTCGAACCTGCGACCTAGTGGTTCGAAGCCACTCGCTCTATCCAGTTGAGCTACGGGCGCAATTCTCTGCAATGCCTGTATGGTTCTCCCGCCAAACTTTATCTCAAGAAACTGTCTACTAACATGTGTTTGGCGGGATCCCGCCAAACACCTCTTAATAGAGGCGTACTCTAAGTTACACTTTGGCGGGAGAAGCCAGTTACTCTATCCAGTTGAGTTACAGGCGCTAGGAATTTTCTCCGAAAATTCCATCCTTGGAGCGATTAAATAAATTCCAGATTCTCTCAAAGGAATTTGAAATTTAAAAGAGCGCTCCCGGGATAAAACTATGTGCTTCACAACCTTATTCCTACTCAAGTTCTATCTCTTCCTCTATACGGAAGTTATCCTGAAAGCTCCGGTCCTGCGTAAGCTCCGGCACCTTGAACTGCCCCTCGTGAGCCCCTTCGGACACCCTCTTCAAACGATAGCTCTCAAAGCCGCCTTTTTTAACGACCTTGAGCACGGGCGAGCCGAGAAGACGCGCATTTCTCGTAAAATCGTATTCCCTATTATGCCGGCGCAGCTCCTCTTCGAAAGTGCGCAGGAAGCGTTTCTTTATCTCGGGCGCAAGCGGGTCTTCGGCGAACTCAACCAGAAAAAAATACCTGGGCTCCTTATCCCTGTCGGCCACCGCGCAGAAGAAGTCGACTATCATATTGAGTCTGCCGAGAGAACTGTTGAGCGCGTCGTTCACCTGTGACTCATAAAGTTTCTCGCCGGCGAGAGAGGAGGCGCCTGTCCCCTTCTGCACAAATTCTATGACCGGGGTCTTGTTAAAAAACCCGTCCACGCGGATGATATCGTCTATATTGTACCTGTATAGCCCGCCGGCCGTCGTGACGACCAGAAAATAATCCCTGCCGGCTTCAACGGCGTCGCATGTCAGGACCCTCTTACTCTTCTTTCCGGCGTCCTCTTTCGGAATGAACTCATAGAAGTTTGTCTGGACCGCCAGGACCCCCCCGGCGCCGGAATCGGTCATGGGTATGGAGCTCCTGGCCTCGGTCGAGATGCACCCCATATCCCTAATCGGCAGGCCGCCAAAATAATTCTCGAGCTCCTTCAGATACATCTTCATGGCGCCGCCCTTCCAGCACTCTATTATCCGCATATTCGGCCAGAAGTGCTTAGGCAAGAGCTCCCCGTTCCGAGCGGCTACGCGCTCAAGCCATCTTGCTCTGGCGGGATTGGGGCGGAGCTTTAACCCCAGATCGGATCTTATATCTTTATCTATTTTAAACTTGCCGCTCAGGGTACCGGCGGCTATGTCCTTTATGATATCATCTTTCCATAAGGCTATCTTCTGACACAAAAGAGCTATCGTGTTCGGATTCAATGTGGCGACCGTCGTCACATCCTGTTCCATCGATATCCTGAGGATAGAATAATGCCTCGCATCGTAGTCCTCTATTTCAAATACCCTGTACGGCAGGGCATAAACATGCTTCACCGCCGGCAACATCTCCCTGTAGCCGTGGCCGCTCTCCGCGCCAAAAGAGACTCCGCTTTCGGTATGCCCCTCGACCTGCGGACTTATCAGGGCGAGTATCTTGCCCTTCAGTATGTCCGGATAATCCCTCAATATATAGTAGCTCCAGATGTCCGTAAGGAGAGCCTTCTTGCTGTCGGAAAATCCCGTTGAGGGTACGTACTTGGGCTCGGCCGTGGTACCGCTCGTCGCTCCGAAAAATGTGACACGGTCTTTCGTGAGAATGCCCTCCTCGCCCTTCGTCATCCTTTCAACGTAAGGGTGTATCGACTCGCAATCGACGAGAGGCACGGCCTTGCGATACTCTTCTATGGAACGCATATTCGAGAAACCGTACTTACGGCCGTACTCCGTATCTTTGTTCCTGCCCAGATACTCTAAAAGCACCTTCTTCTGGGCGGCCATAGGGTTCTTCGTGGCCTCTTCAAAACGGCGCGCTTTGGACGACAACGCAAGCATCATGAAAAAACGAGCCGCCGCGCCCTGGCCGGCTTTATTATACTTTACGGCCAGGAGGGCCGCTAAATAAGCTATGACACCTATGATTACAGAGACGGCTGTGTAGCCTATGAAGATCGGAATGAGGACGTCGTGGGCCGACAGGTGCATTAGATTGCCCCAGCTGAAATCTTTAAGCAGGGCCGACCACTTGCCGGATACGCTATCGTGTATTGTCCCGGTCAGCGTCGAACCGACTTTCACAGAAAGGAAGAAGACGGGAATACTGAGCCATGTGTTCGTAAGTATACTGCCTAAAAGCGCCGCTGCGCGGTTTGCCTTGATAAGAAAAGCTACGGCAAGAGCCGCGATGGGCCCCACGCCCGGCATGACCCCTAAAAATACTCCAAGCCCGAAACCAAGCGCTATTTTTTGCGGGGAATCGTATATCCTGAATAGCTTCAGATACAGGGCCCTGAAAAACCGGGACGGTCTGTTGAGGAGAGATCTTTTATCCATATATCAATTTCCGGCGGTTCTCTTCTTTGCCGCTTTGTGCCTCCACACCTCGAATGCGGGAGGCAGGACCGAAAGAAATATTATCACGAATATCACTATGGAAAAATTTTCTTTTACAATCGGAGCGTTGCCGAAATAGAAGCCGCCGCCGACAAACACCGCAACCCAGAGGATCGCGCCGGTAACATTATAAAGGAAAAAATACGGATAATTCATCGAGCCTGCGCCGGCCACGAAAGGCGCGAAGGTTCTTACTATCGGGATGAACCTGGCCAGTATAATCGTCTTGCCTCCGTGTCTCTCGTAAAAGGCGTGTGTCCGGTCGAGATACTCTTTCTTGAAGAATCGGGAATTCCTGTTCTTAAAGACCTTCTCTCCTATAGCCTTGCCTATAGCATAATTCACGCTATCGCCTATTATAGCGGCGGCTATCAGGATGCCCGACAGCTTCCACACATCGAACGCCCCGTTAGCTGAGAATGCGCCCGCGGCAAATAGCAGCGAGTCCCCGGGAAGGAACGGCGTTATCACAAACCCTGTTTCGGCAAAGACTACCGCGAACAGAATAAGATAGGACCACACCCCGAAATTCTGGATGAGCGCGGCAAGATGCCTGTCTACATGGAATACGAATTCGATGGCTTCTTTTATCATCGGCGGACTAACATATATGCGAGAGCCGACATGAGAGCCGCGCAGGGTATAGTAAGGACCCATGCCCAGATTATCTTTCCGGCGAGTCCCCATTTCACGGCGCTCATCCTTTTTAAGGAGCCTACACCCATGATCGCGCCCGTTATCGTGTGGGTGGTGCTTACCGGGATACCTAATGCGGATGAAGCGAATAATGTTATAGCCGCGCCGGTCTCCGCGCAGAACCCGTCGACAGGCTTAAGCTTGGCCACTTTCTGCCCCATCGTCTTCACTATCCGCCAGCCCCCGAACATCGTTCCCAGAGCAATAGCGCTGTGGCAGGCTATAACGACCCAGAACGGTATATGGAACTTCCCGCCTAAAATCCCGGCGCTGAAAAGAAGGCTCGCTATTACACCCATCGTCTTTTGCGCGTCGTTGCCGCCGTGGCCCAGGCTGTACAGTGCCGCCGATATGAGCTGCCCTTTTCTGAATATGTGATCTACCTTGGCAGGCACACTCCTGCGGAATAACCAGTATACGGCTATTCCCAGACCCAACCCCAGAATAAGCCCCATCACCGGTGAAACGAATATGAACGCGACCGTCTTGATAATACCTTTACTTATAAGCGCTCCGGACCCGGCTTTTACAAGCGCCGCGCCTATCAACCCCCCTATCAGCGCGTGTGAAGAGCTGGTCGGAAGCCCCAGGTACCATGTTATAAGGTTCCACCCGCATGCCCCTATCAGAGTGCCGAATATTATACCCTTATCTATTATTGCTATATCTATTATGCCTTTGCCGATAGTGTTGGCCACGTGAAGACCGAAGAAGAGGAATGCTATAAAGTTGAAGAATGCCGCCCACATGACCGCATAACGCGGCGACAGCACCCTCGTAGAAACTATCGTGGCTATGGAATTGGCCGAATCATGAAAACCGTTCAAGAAGTCGAAGAAGAGGGCCAGAAGTATGAGTAATATTATCTCGATCGTCATCTGTTAGGCTTGTTTCACTAATATCGACCCTACCAAGTGAGCCACATCTTCACATATGTCGAGGACCGTCTCGGAGTCCTGATAGATCTCTTTCATCTTTATAACCTTGATCGGGTCGTTCTTCTCTTTCTCGAAAAGTTCGGCCAGGACCCTGTCCCTCAGGTCGTCTCCGACGTTCTCGAGGCGATTGACCTCCACACAGGCATCGGCGACGGATTTGGAATGCTTAATATTTCGCATTCCCTTTACGGCTATCGCCAGGGTGCGGACGGACTCCTCTATTATATTGG
>CAZYZC010000100.1:0-5206 GCA_964650985.1 uncultured Planctomycetia bacterium
CTGTGGATCTTTAAGTGGAGCAACCTGCAATCACTTATACAACTGAACTGTTACCTTTAACATCTTGTCAAAGAATTTCTTTTCCTCTTCACTGGTCCATTTTTCAAGCCCTATATTTGCCAATAGATCTCCCCGCCTATAGCTGGGTTGTGAGACTGAAGCCACAACTTTAACATCTTTCCCTGCCTGCTCAAAATAGAGGGAAATATCAAAGTGCCCTGAAGCAAAAGGTCGATATTCCGCATTCATTATACTAGATTGCTTTTCAGCCGATACAATTTGGGCCTTGTCCCTCATCAGCACCGTAACTGCAGCAGTCCAGACCTTATCAAAAGAAGTATTAATAAATACACATTCTCCAACGCCTTTGTTAAATTTGTATGAGTAAGGTTTTTGGGCCTCTTGACCAAATAGGACACTCTCACATAACACAAGAAATATCACCCCAATCAAAATAATCTTTTTCATCTCATGCCTCCATGTTTCATTTTACAGAATTATATCCAGCCTTTATCTTTAATCGTATCGAATATCTCGAACATTTCTTCCTTTGTCATCATGGGAGCAAACTGACCCCACGCCCATTTACCTCTCATACGAGGTGCATGAGCAATCATATAATATCCGATGCGGAATTCCTCCCTACCGTCTGCGTGGCGGAACTTGTGAAGACAAAAGGCTTTATTTGGATTGGATTTGGCAAGAAACACTTCTTCGTCAATGATGGTATATACTAATGGACTTCCGTCAATTCCAGCAGTTTCTGTTTTCTTTCCTAGTCTTTTCGGAAGTGGTGGATTCATAATAATCTTGCTCCCTTTCTTGCGCTATAAAAACACTGTTTCTAATATGTTTTCTCGACTTATATGTTTCTTCGCAATTTTTCGTAATATTAGCTTACTTTGAAACCGAGAAATCTTCTCCACAATACCTACATTTTAATGCTTCTTGCTTAATCATTTCTGCACATTTAGGGCATTTTTTTAAATCTCTTCTTTTAGCACTAAGCATACTCACGATACCGATGGGCCCTAAAATTATTCCCGTCAAAAAAGATTCCGCTGTCCCATAACCTCTTTTTTTGCCGATGTTCACACATATCGCCGCGCAAACAAGCCATATCACTATTATTCCAAATATCATAACTGCCCCCTATGTGTTTTTCCAGAACGGTCAACTTGCCGTTATTCTATAATTTTATGTGCTGGCACTTTCTGGACCGTCCTAAATTTTCACCTAATATTTCTTCAACAATAAACATATTCGCAAAATCATCAATCGAATCGGGGAACATAACAAGATTATAATTGGCATTGTCTTTTAAACTTTCGTACCGGATAGCTTTTACTTTTTCCCCATAAAACTCATGCCATACACCTTCTCTATCTTCAGTTATGTACGGTTTAGGAATCCCCTCGTCAACACATATAGAATCCATATTTACAGCTTCAATATCTAATTTTAATGTTATTTTATAAGTGACGGGGTTTTTTACGTAACCACCCGATTCCTTGATTGCTACTTCTAAACAAAAGCTGCCGCAGATATTTCCGGTACCCACCAGCGCCCCATGTCCTTGCTTATATTCTTCCGCATATTTTTCGGGAGTGTACTGCTGAGGTTCTTTAGCAAATCTACACTCTTTACCACTAGGTATTAGAGGATCCCTGCCTTTTTCAATAACTCTGTATAACGCAGTACCTTTTGGAATAATAATTTTATGTTTGTTTAAATCAATTTTGTTAATGTCTATGTCGTTTAAACTTTTAGTCATTTTCTATTAATTTCTTAAAACTGCTATGTACTGTCAAGAACGGTTTATTTAGTATCTTATAATTTTATGGGTTGGCACTTTCTAGCCCGTTAATAAGTTTTTTTTGCTTATTTCTTATAGATCTCCCGCGCCAAACTTCCAAAGTCCCGAATTGATATGAAGTACGATAGAATTTGAATCTTTAGCTATTTTTTTACTGAGTGCCTGAACCAATTCTACTGTACCAAGACCCTCTCTTATATCGCCCTCTGTTTCTGCTAGCATATCTGCATAGAAGGATTCAGCATATGAACTTTTTTTACGAATTAGTTTTTTTACACCACGTATAACTTCCAATCCTAATGGCATAAGTAATTCGTCTACCCGGGGATGATTCCATAATTTATCACGAAGGCACAATATTATTTTAAAGGGCGCGCAGAAAAGCCATGCACCTATGCCCATAATTTCACCTCTGCTTCTGGCTATGCATGCAGTTTCAAGAGATGAATTCTGGAAAAGAATTATCTCTTCGAGATCCGACTTGGAAATATCGTAAGGAGTTTTGATTTTACCACAAAGTTTTCGCCAATTGAAAAGTGTAGACTTAAGATTTTCAACTCCATACCTTCCAAAACACTTGGCCATGTCTGATAGGGCGCTATCTGAGCTTGTATTCAAATAATCTAAGGCTGTCTTAAAATAATCCGCCTTATCAACGGCGTGCCCCGTCCATATTAAAGATTGAACAATGGCTATGCGAAATAGATCGCTTTTCGGAAAATTTTTAACATAACCACCTGTTTTCTGCTGGATCTCTACGTCCAGAGCATAGCCAGCGGTAGCTAAAGATTTTGCAAGATTTATATCTATTTCTTTCATGTTACCTTATAACTGTTTTTAGCACTCTCTTGTCATTTCATTTAATCGAGCTAATCGGGGACAGCCCACTCGGTGCCACCCTATAATTTTATGGGCTGGCACTTTCTGGACCGTCCTGTGTCATCACATATATTATTTACCAATTATTTTTACAGCATTCCAAAATGCTTTATTATGTGAATCTATCATAAGATCTTTTAGCATGCCCTTAAGTGCGGGTGGTCGCTCGCTATAAGGATAACGGGCAGCAATACCGCTAGCCTCAATGGCTCCTAAGAAATCATCTCCGATAGCGACTGTTCTACCGGGCCAATTTCCATGATCTATAAACCCCCCTGTAGTAATATGTTTTTCATGATCAAACCATATAATGTATGGATTCTGATCAAGCATTGTACCATCAACCCTCGAACAATTTGCAACATACACAGTATGAAGCCCCTGGCTTCCCGAAGCCATAACAACGGCATTATTGCACTTATATAAAAATGGTGCCGGTAAGCCACTTGGTAAGCCAACTGGCTCCATGACTACATATTCATTCGGAGGGCATACCGTAACAAAATCTGAGTATTTTTCATATGATAGTGCAAATGGATGAAATTGCATCTTCATATCACCGCCTTATAATTTTATAGGCTGGCACTTTCTAGACTATTTACGATTTTTTAATTAGCCTAGTATTTTTATAAATTTATTAAGCTTATATACTAAGTTATATTGCGTTATAAAATCCTCTGTTATTGTCAAATCAGTCTCCAGTATTGCCCTGTTACATCTTTTATGGATTCTGCCTCTTTTCATAGAAAAATGACCCCAAAACCATAAATCGTCCAGCAAAATTGGATTACCCGAAAATAGCTCTTCGGATTTCTTCTGAATTATTTCATCATCTTCAGCATTGTTGGATAGTTTCATGCCAAATATTTTTTCGGACAGACTCCTCACTATCCTGTCCACTGGAACTATCAGATATTTTTTATCATTCTGCTCAAATCTAGTAAAAATATCATTTTCCCCAAAAATCATTACATTTTTTATAAACATAGCCGCTTTCTTAGGTCCTATTTGCGGAAATGTTTTCATAGCCTTCCATAGTTCTATAATTAGGGCTTTTCTACAATCAGTGCCAACTATTATTTTTTGTCCAATTATACATTTACAAAAATTATTAAAATCAATCTTGCTTTTACTCTTTAGGGGAGCTAAACTCTTGAGAAAATCGTTAACAGCTTTGTACTTATCATCAAGTTTAACTGGTCCACCGGAAGCACTCAAGGAATCTATAAAGATAGCCCTTAATTTTTCATATGGTGTTTTGGCCGTGCTTGTAAATCTTTTATAGTTTAACTCCCAGTATTTCAAAGGAATTTTATGGTTAGCTTTAATAAATTTAATCGAAGGTTTATTTATTTTCATAGATCCTCTTATTTCTCATATGGTATTTCGGAACAATCGATTCGTGCCACCTCTCTTATTCTCAAATGGCCTGGTTATGGCCGTACCCATATTTTATGGGTTTACCATTTTTAGTAGTACGCGTTGTCTTTAGACCTCGCACTTACGCTGTGCCGTGCTCCATAACCTCTTATAATATCGGCTATAACCATACAGACGTAAAGCAACTTCAAATGAAATTTGAGCTTTTTTAAATTTTCCCATCTTATAAAAGACGCAACCAAGATCGCTAAAGACAGAGGGTTCGTTTTTATCAGTTTCGGTGAGTCCTTCTAATACCCGCTGTGCATTCTGATAATCTTTACATCTATAATATGCCCATCCCAAATTATGGAGTATCAGATTAAGACGTTCTTGTTCCAAGCATTCTGCCTCGGCTGCCATGGTCGCTTTTTCGTAATAAGAAAGCGCTTCGGCCCATCTGCCTTCATTCTGCTTTACGGTCCCGATGTTATTCAGTGCCCACGCATCCTCTGGATTCAATTCAAGCGCTTTCTCATAACATAGCATTGCAATACCGGGCTGTTTCTTACGTACTTGATAAATGTGCCCCAAATTTGAATATGCCGTGCTATAGGTGGGAAATTTAACCATCAAATATTTATAAAGATCTATGGCCCGTTCAAGATTGCCATTCTTTTCGTAATAATATGCCAGCTCAACGTAAGAATGCGGATCTTTTTTATCACGCACTACCAATGCTTCGCATTCCTTAATTGAATCTTCAACCATCCCAAGCTGTGCATATCCCCATGCACGATTCAACAGTCGTAGTTTTTCATCCCAGCTGTCTTTATCATGAAAATCTTTTATTCTTTTTTGATATTCTTCCATATCATCGTTAAAATAACTATTTTTATTTCACCCTATAATTTTATGGGCTGGCACTTTCTGGCTCGTCCCGGAATTCGTCAAATCAATCTTTTTTTTGAAAGACCCCAACAAGCTCTTTCCAATTCTTCGGTTTATATTTCTCCCACTCTTCCTGCTTAACATATAGCATTTTATAAGCACTCTTTTTCTGCCGGGCATTTGCGTCATCGCACCACTGCGCAAGTCTTTTAATCTTCAAAGGATCATCTAAATCCTCACGCCCTTTTGTTTCAACTATAT